>JBQCCU010000278.1:0-6871 GCA_051961935.1 Amnibacterium sp.
GCACCTAGTGGATCGCTCCCCGCGCGCGCGGGCGTTCGCGTCGTCGCTCGGCTTCGAGCCCGTCGTGGCGGCGGAGGACCTGCCGGCGCTGCCCGGGGACGCGGTCATCGACGCGTCGACCGGGGCCGCCCTGCCCGCGACGGCGCTGGAGCTCGTCGAGCCGGGCGGACGCGTCGTCTACATCGGCATCGCGAGCAGCCCGAGCCTGATCGACACCCGGACGCTCCTCCTGAAGGACGTGACCGCGGTGGGCGTGCTGAGCGGCTCCGGCGCCCTCGCCGGCACCGTCGAGGCCTATGCGAGCGGCGCGGTCGACCCGCGCCCGCTGGTCGCCGCCACGGTCGGCCTCGAGGGGATCGCCGGGGTCCTCGCGGGGAAGCGCCCCGCCGGCGCGGGCGCCGGCCCGAAGGTGCACGCGCTCCTGCCGACGACGGGCGGGTGACTCCTCCGCCTCCGGGACGGAAGTCCGTGAGGGCGGGGCGGCCCTCCCGATACGCTCCCTACTGCCTGCAACGAAGCACCGAGAGAAGGCCCGATCCCCCCATGCGCATCCGCAGCCTCGCACCGTTCACCGCCATCGCCGCCGTCACCGCGCTCGCGCTGACCGGCTGCGTGAACAACTCCTCCTCCGAGGGTCCTTCCGGGCCCGCGCCCTCCGCGAGCAAGGACACGGGCCTCTCGAGCCAGCTGCCCCAGAAGATCAAGGACGCCGGGCAGATCGTCATCGGCATGGACGACACCTACCCGCCGAACGAGTACAAGGACGACAGCGGCAACCCGGCCGGCTGGGAGGTCGAGCTCGGCGACGCGATCGCCCAGAAGCTCGGCGTGAAGGCGAGCTACGCCATCGCGAAGTTCGACAACATCATCCCGAGCATCACCGGCGGCAAGGACGACTTCGGGATGTCGTCCTTCACCGACACGCCCGAGCGCGAGAAGCAGGTCGACTTCGTCAACTACTACTCCGCGGGCATCCTCTGGGCGTCCAAGAAGGGGAAGACGGTCGATCCGAACAACGCCTGCGGGCTGAAGGTCGCCGTCCAGGCGACGACCTACGAGGACACCGACGAGGTGCCCGCGAAGTCGAAGGCCTGCACGCAGAAGGGCAAGCCGGCGATCCAGGCGCTCCGCTACGACACGCAGCAGGACGCGACGAACGCGGTCGTGCTCGGCAAGGCCGATGCGCTGTCCGCGGACTCCCCCGTCACCCTGTACGCGATCTCGAAGTCGAACGGGCAGCTGCAGCAGGCCGGCAAGACGTTCGACGTCGCACCGTACGGCCTGCCCGTCGCGAAGGGCTCGAAGCTCACGCCCGTGCTGCAGAAGGCCGTGCAGGCGCTGATCGACGACGGCACCTACAAGAAGATCCTCGACAAGTGGGGCGTCACCGACGGCGCGGTCACGACCGCGGACGTCAACGCCGCCTCGAAGGGCTGACCCGACCATGAGCGAGGGCATCCAGCCGGCGCCGGCGGCCGGGCACCACCGGCCACCGGCCCGCGCCACGGCCGAGCCGATCAAGGCGGTGAAGCTGCGCCACCCGTGGCGCATCGTCTTCGCCGTCGTGCTGGTCGCCCTCGTCGTGCTCTTCGTCATCGACGCCGCCCAGCGGCAGGCCTACGGCTGGCAGTACGTCGGCAAGTACGTCTTCGACATGCGGATCAGCGCGGCCGCGCTGGTCACCCTGCAGCTGACCGTCTACTCGATGATCATCGGCATCGTGCTCGGCCTGATCCTCGCGGTCATGCGACTGTCCCCGAACCCGGTCGTGAAGTCGGTGGCGTGGCTCTACCTGTGGACGTTCCGCGGGACCCCGGTCTACGTGCAGCTCGTGTTCTGGGGCCTGTTCTCGCTGATCTACCCGCACATCTTCCTCGGAGTGCCGTGGACCAGCATCGGCTACTCGCTGAGCCTCGGGTTCATGCAGAACGCGTTCGTCATCGCGGTGATCGGCCTCGCCCTGAACGAGGCCGCCTACATGGCGGAGATCGTGCGCGCCGGCCTGCTGTCGGTGGACGCCGGCCAGGAGGAGGCCGCCACCGCGCTCGGCATGTCCTGGGGGCAGACGATGACGCGGATCATCATCCCGCAGGCGATGCGGGTGATCATCCCGCCGACGGGCAACGAGGTCATCTCGATGCTGAAGACCACCTCGCTCGTCGCGGCGATCCCGCTGACCACCGACCTCTACGGGGTCGCGCGGGACATCTCGGCGGTCACCTACACGCCCATCCCGCTGCTGATCGTGGCGTCGCTCTGGTACCTGCTGTTCACGTCGATCCTGATGGTCGGGCAGTACTTCCTGGAGAAGCGGTTCTCCCGCGGCGTGAACGCCAGGCGGCCCGATCGCCCCGGCCCGGCCGCGGAGGCGGGCGTGCTCGCCGCGGCCGGAGCCCAGCACGGCAACGACCTCGGAGGCAAGGGATGAACGGGCCGACCCCGATGGTGCAGGCCGACGGCGTCTCGAAGAGCTTCGGCTCGAACCAGGTGCTGCGGAGCATCGACCTGCAGGTCGACCCGGGCGAGGTGCTCTGCATCATCGGCCCGAGCGGATCCGGCAAGTCCACGTTCCTGCGCTGCATCAACCACCTCGAGCGGGTCGACGCCGGCCGCCTCGCGGTCGACGGCCAGGTGGTCGGCTACCGGGAGCACGGCGGCAAGCTCTACGAGCTGAAGCCGAAGGAGGCCGCGCGGCAGCGGCGGGAGATCGGGATGGTCTTCCAGCGGTTCAACCTGTTCCCGCACATGACCGCCCTCGAGAACGTGATCGAGGCCCCGATCCGGGTGAAGGGCCTGCCGAAGGCGAAGGCCCTCGAGCGGGCGAAGGAGCTGCTCGACCGGGTGGGGCTCGCCGACAAGGCGGACCACTACCCGTCGCAGCTCTCCGGCGGCCAGCAGCAGCGCGTCGCGATCGCGCGGGCGCTCGCCATGGACCCGAAGCTGATGCTGTTCGACGAGCCGACCTCGGCGCTCGACCCCGAGCTGGTCGGCGAGGTGCTCGACGTGATGAAGGGGCTCGCCGCGAGCGGCATGACGATGATCGTGGTGACCCACGAGATGGGCTTCGCCCGCGAGGTCGCGGACGAGGTGGTCTTCATGGACGGCGGCGTCGTCGTGGAGTCCGGCGACCCGAACGAGGTGCTCGGGAACCCGCAGCACGAGCGCACGAAGGCGTTCCTCTCCAAGGTCCTCTGACCGAAGCCCGCCGAAGGAGCCCCATGCCCCGGACCGCCGTCGTCCTCCAGCACGACCCCACCATCCACCTCGGCAACATCCGCCCGGTGCTCGAGGAGCACGGGTACGCGCTGCGGATCGTGGACGTGACCACCGAGGACGTGGACGCGATCGACCCGGCCGAGGCCGATCTCGTCGTCGTGCTCGGCGGCGAGATGGGGGCGTACGAGACGGAGGCGTACCCGTTCCTCGCCGCGGAGCAGCGGCTGCTGCGGGCCAGGCTCGAGGCTGCTCGGCCGACGCTCGGCGTCTGCCTCGGCGCGCAGCTCATGGCGGGCGCGCTCGGCGAACGCGTCTACAAGGGCGGCACGACCGCGATCGGGTACCGCCCGGTCGAGCCGACCGAGGCGGGCGCGGGCTCCCCCGTGCGGCACTTCGCGGGCGTCCCGGTCGCGCAGTGGCACGGCGACACCTTCGAGCTGCCCGACGGCGCGACCCTGCTCGCCTCGTCGGCCGACTACCGGAACGAGGCGTTCGCGATCGGCCGGCACGCGCTCGCGGTGCAGTTCCATCCGGAGCTCACCGACGAGATGCACGAGCGGTGGGTGCAGGACGGGTACAACGAGCTCGACGAGCACGCCATCGACCCCGATGCGCTGCGCCGGGAGCGGGAGCGCTACTCGGCCCGGATGCAGGAGGCGTCGCGGGCCGCGTTCGCCGAGTGGCTGGACGGCCTGGAGGCCTGAGCGTCGCCGGTCAGCGGCGCAGCGCGCGCCTGGCGAGGGCGTTGCCGGCGAACTGCCCGACCTGCACGAGCACGACGATCGTGGCGACCGTCAGGTAGACGATCGGCCAGTTGTAGCGCTGCGCGCCGTAGGTGATCGCGAAGTCGCCGAGGCCGCCGCCACCGATCGCCCCGACCTGGGCGGTCATGTCGACGATGCCGACGAACAGGAACGTGTACCCGAGCACGAGCGGCCCGAGCCCCTCGGGGATGAGCACGGTCGCGATGATGCGGACCGGTCCGGCGCCGGCGGCGCGGGCGGCCTCGAGCACGCCCGGCTCGACGCCGACGAGGCTCTGCTCGACGATGCGGGAGACCGCGAACGCGGCGGCGATCGAGAGGGCGAAGGCGCCGGCCGTCGGGCCGATCGTCGTGCCCACGGCGAGGATCGTGAGCGGCCCGACCGCGGTCACGAAGATGATGAACGGGATCGGCCGCACGATGTTCACGATCACGTTCAGCACCGTGTGCACGGCCCGGTTCGACAGCAGGCCGCCCGACCGGGTCGTGGCGAGGGCGACGCCGAGCACGAGCCCGAGCACCCCCGAGGCCACGAGCGAGACGCCGACGATGTAGAGGGTGTCCCAGATCGCCTGCACGTACTGCGGCAGGTCGGCGATCAGCTCGTCCATCTAGCGCTCCTCCACCACGTCGATGTCGGCCCCGCGCAGCGCGGCGACCAGGGCGGCGACCCGCTCCTCCGGTCCGTCGAGGGCGTAGGTGAGCGCCCCGACGGGCCGCTCCGCGATCTCGCTGATCCCGCCGAAGACGAGCTGCTCCCCGACGCCGTGCGCCGCGAAGGCGCGCGAGAGCTCGGCCGTGAAGCCCTTCCGGTCCGGCACCCGCACGGTCACCAGGCGCCCGCGGTGGGCGGCGGCGAGCCGCGCGACGGTCTCCGGCGACGGCCGGTCGTGCAGCACCGTCCGGACGAACCGCGCCGCGGCGGGGGTGGCGGGCGTCGCGAAGACGTCGTACAGGTCGCCGTTCTCGATGATCCGCCCCCGCTCCATCACCGCGACGCGGTCCGCGATCGCCCGGATGGCGTCCATCTCGTGGGTGATGAGCACGATCGTGACGCCCAGCTCCCGGTTCACCCGGTCGAGCAGGGCGAGCACGTCCGCCGTCGTCTCCGGGTCGAGGGCGCTCGTCGCCTCGTCGGCGAGCAGGATGCGCGGGTCGCGCGCGAGGGCCCGCGCGATGCCGACCCGCTGCTTCTGGCCGCCGGAGAGCTGCTCCGGGTACTGGTGGGCGCGGTCGAGGAGCCCGACGAAGTCGAGCAGCCGCGCGACGGTGCGGTCCCGCTCCGCCTTCGGCACCCCGGCGACGGTGAGCGGGTAGGCCACGTTCCCGGCCACGGAGCGGGACCGGAACAGGTTGAACTGCTGGAAGATCATCCCGATCCCGCCGCGGATCTCCCGGAGCCGCCGTTCGGGGAGGGCGCTGATCTCGTCGTTCCCGACGAAGACCTGCCCGGAGGTGGGCCGCTCGAGGCCGTTCAGCAGGCGCACGAGGGTGCTCTTGCCGGCGCCCGAGTAGCCGATGACCCCCTGGACGGTGCCCGCCTCGATGTCGAGCGTGACGGAGTCGAGCGCCACCGTGTCGCCGTAGCGCTTCGAGACGTCGCGGATGCGCACGAGCGCGGTCATCGGATCCCCCTTCGGTTCCGTCCTGGACACAGGGACGGGCCCGCCCGCGGTCGCGAGCGGGCCCACCGGACCCGTGTCAGCCGTTCGCGGCCTGGTCCTCCGCCTGGAGCTTCGCGAGCTCGGCCTGCAGGGCCTTCGCGCTCGTCGTGCGGAAGACCGCCGCTCCGCCCTCGTCCTTCGTGACCGCGGCCTCGACCGACGGGTCGTGGTAGAGCGCGGCGAGCTTCAGGTAGAGCGGCTTGGCCGCATCCGCCTTCCGGGCGACGAACGCGTTCACGTAGGGCGCCGCCGCGGCGCTGCTCGGGTCGTCCTTCGTGATGATGTCGGATGCCGGCAGCTTCGCCGCGGCCGCGTAGTTGTCGTTCACGATCGCGGCGGCGACGGAGCCGTTCTGCAGCGCACCGGCCGTCTGCGAGGCGTCGAGCGGCGTGACTGTGACCTTCGCGGCGGTGACGTCCTTCGCGCTCGAGTAGGCGGTGCCGCCGTTCTTCAGGGTGACGAGCCCGGCGTCCTGGAGGACGAGGAGCGCCCGCGCCTCGTTGATCGCGTCGTTCGGGATCGCGACCTTGGCGCCCTTCGGCAGCGCCGAGGTGGAGCGGTACTTCGTCGCGTAGAGCGGCAGCGGGTAGACCGCGGTCGCGCCGACCGGCTGCAGGGAGTCGTGGTTCGTCACGTTGTAGGACGCGAGGAACTGGAGGTGCTGGAACTCGTTCAGGTCCGTCTGGCCCTGACTGAGCGCCGGGTTGGGCCGGCTGTAGTCGGAGAAGTTGACGAGCTTCACGTCGACGTTCAGCTTCTGCTTCGCGAGGCCGCTGAAGACCCGCCAGTGCGACTCGGACTCGTCGGCGACCCCGATGGTGACGGTGGTCGGCTTGCCCGCGCCGGCCGCGGCGGCGCTCGAGCCGGGCCGGGTGGCGATCACGACGCCGACGACGATCGCGACGACCACGACGGCCGCGACGACGATCCAGCCGACGAGCCGGCCGGTGCGGCGCGGCTTCTGCGGGAGCTGCGGTGCGCTGTCCTGGGCTGCTGGTGTGCTCATGGAAGGGGTCCCCCTGGTGCTGTGGGTGCTCGTGGGACGGCCTTCCCCGCGGGCGGCCGTCGCGCGATCCGGCGATCGCCCACATCGATGGTGCGGGGTGCTCACGCGGATGTCGAAACCCGGCGGTAACACGGGGTCACGGAACCGCCCTGCGCCGTCGGCTGTCCGCTGCCCGCCGTCGGCTGTCTGCTGCCCGCTGTCCGCTGTCCGCTGTCCGCCGGC
>JBQCCU010000279.1:0-6108 GCA_051961935.1 Amnibacterium sp.
CACCCGGCGGATGGAGGCGGCGATGCCCTGGTCGCCGAGTGCGCCGAGCACCGGGACGCCGGGCACGCCGTAGAGCGCCACGAACCGGTGGCCCGGCAGGGGGCGCTGCCCGCCGCCGGCCAGCTGGAACCCGGATCGGGCGGACGCGACCGTCCAGGCCGCGGGCGGCGCGGCCGCGAAGGCCGCGCCGACCAACACCGCGGGCGCGCCGGGATGGGCCGCGAGGGCGCTCACGGCCCGGGGCGACCGGGTGAGGTCGGCCTCCCCCTGCCCGAGCGGCACGACGACCGCCCCGGCGGCCCTCGCGGTCGCCGCGCTCGCCCCATCCGCCGCCTCGACGAGCACGACGGCGCCGGAGCCGCGCGGATGCGGCGGCGGCGCCTGTCGCGCCGGGTCGACGCGGTGCAGGCCGGCGAGCGCCGACGACGGCACCGTGCCGTCCGGTACGGCCCAGGACGCCGACAGCCGCGCGGTCTCCGCCCGGACCGCGTCGAGCGCGGCCCCCGGAGCGGCCGGCACGAGCAGCACCGGCACGCGCAGCCGCGCCGCGTCCTCGGTGGCGCGGCGCAGCGCGGATGCGTCGGCGGCGGCCGCCAGGATCACGCCGGGTGACGCGGCGAACAGCGCCCGGCTCGTCCCGACGGCCCGGCCGACCGGGTCGGCGCCGTCGAGCACCGTGACGGGGCTGCGCGGATCGCGCACCTCGACGGCCGCACGGGTGGGTGCGGGCGAGGGGCGCGTCGTCGACGCGGGGGCGCAGCCGGCGAGCGCGAGCGCGGCGGTCGCGGCGAGCAGCCCGGCGAGGATCCGTGCGCGCATCCGCGAGACGGTAGCAAGGCGTTCGGAGGAGCCCGGCGGCCTCCTCGGCGTTCCGCGGATCCGCGCCGCCAGAATGGCAGAGGAAGGGAGTGCGATGGACCTCTGGCCGGGAACGCCCTATCCGCTCGGCGCCACGTTCGACGGCAGCGGCACGAACTTCGCGCTCTACTCGGGCGTCGCCGAGGCGGTCGAGCTCTGCCTCTTCGATCCGGACGGCACGGAGACGCGGGTGCCGATGCGCGACGCCGACGCCTTCGTCTGGCACTGCTACCTGCCAGGCGCCCAGCCGGGGACGCGGTACGGCTACCGCGTGCACGGCCCATGGGACCCGGCGCAGGGCTTGCGCTGCAACCCGAACAAGCTGCTGCTCGACCCGTACGCGAAGTCGACGTGGGGCGTCTACGAGTGGAACCAGTCCTTCTTCGGCTACGACTTCGGCGCTCCGGACAGCCGGAACGACGACGACTCCGCGGCCTCGGTGCTGCACGGGGTGGTGGTGAACCCGTTCTTCGACTGGACCGGCGACGTGAAGCCGGGGACGAGCTACCGCGACACGATCGTGTACGAGGCGCACGTGAAGGGCATGACGCGGCTGCATCCGGAGGTGCCGGCCGCGGAGCGCGGCACCTACGCGGGCCTCGCGCATCCGGCCGTGATCGAGCACCTGCTGAAGCTCGGGGTCACGGCGATCGAGCTGATGCCGGTGCACCAGTTCGTGCAGGACTCGACGCTCGAGGGCAAGGGGCTCCGCAACTACTGGGGCTACAACACCATCGGGTTCTTCGCACCCCACAACGAGTACGCGGCCTCCGGGCAGCTCGGCGAGCAGGTGCAGGAGTTCAAGGCGATGGTGAAGCGGTTCCACGCCGCCGGGATCGAGGTGATCCTCGACGTCGTCTACAACCACACCGCGGAGGGCGACCACCTCGGCCCGACCCTTTCGATGCGCGGGATCGACAACCGGACCTACTACAAGCTGCAGGACTCCGACCTGCGGTACTACGCGGACTACACCGGCACGGGCAACACCCTGAACGTGCGGCAGCCGCACGCGCTCCAGCTGATGATGGACTCCCTGCGCTACTGGGTGCTCGAGATGCACGTCGACGGCTTCCGGTTCGACCTCGCCGCCGCGCTGGCCCGCGAGTTCTACGCCGTCGACCGCCTCGCGACGTTCTTCGAGCTCGTGCAGCAGGACCCGGTGGTGAGCCAGGTGAAGCTGATCGCGGAGCCCTGGGACGTGGGGCCCGGCGGCTACCAGGTCGGCAACTTCCCCCCGCAGTGGACGGAGTGGAACGGCAGGTTCCGCGACACCGTCCGCGACTTCTGGCGGGGCGAGTCGCAGGCGCTCGGCGAGTTCGCGACGCGGATGACCGGATCCGCGGACCTCTACGAGAACTCAGGCCGGCGCCCGGTGGCGAGCGTCAACTTCGTCACCGCGCACGACGGGTTCACGCTGCGCGACCTCGTCTCCTACGACGAGAAGCACAACGAGGCCAACGGCGAGGGCAACCGCGACGGCGCGGACGACAACCGATCGTGGAACTGCGGCGTCGAGGGCGAGACCGACGACCCGGCGGTGCTCGAGCTGCGGGCCCGGCAGCAGCGGAACTTCCTCGCGACGCTGCTGCTCAGCCAGGGCGTGCCGATGCTCCTGCACGGCGACGAGCTGGGCCGCACCCAGGGCGGCAACAACAACGGCTACGCCCAGGACTCCCCCGTCACGTGGATCGACTGGGAGGACGTGGACACCCCGCTCGTCGAGTTCGTCGCAGCGCTCGCCCGGCTGCGGCAGCAGCATCCGTCGCTGCGCCGCACCCGCTTCTTCGACGGGCGCCCGGTGCCGCGCGCGGAGGGCGCCCCGCTCCCCGATCTCGTCTGGCTGCGGCCGGACGGCACCGAGATGGAGGCGGGCGACTGGGACAACGGCTTCGGCAAGGCCGTCGGGATGTACCTGAACGGGTCGGGGATCCGCGAGCACGACAGCCGCGGCGTGCCGCTCGTCGACCTCGACTTCCTCGTCTGGTTCTCGGCGTCCGAGATCGACGTGCAGTCCGTGCTGCCGCCCGCCGTGTTCGGGGCCGCCTGGGACGTGCTGATCGATACGGCGGGCGAGATCGCCGGTGCGGCGCCGCTGGCCGCGGGCGCCCGGTTCGTGCTCCGCTCACGGTCGGTGATGGTGCTGCGCGCCCACGTCGATCCGGAGCCGCCGCCCGACCACTCGGTGGCGGCATCCCTCGCGCGGCTCGCCAAGGCGAAGGCGCCGAGACCGCTCGAGCCCACGGTGCCCGCCGCCGGCACGCCGGGAGCGACGAGCTAGGCCGGGTCGCTCACCACGACGGACTGCTGTCCGTACGGACGACTGCTGCCGCCGAAGCGGCCACTGTCGTCCGTGCGGACCGCAGACGGTGCCGGATCAGACCGCGTCGATCCGCCAGGCGGCCTCGTGGGCGTCGCCGGGCTGGAGCACGACGAGGTCGGTGCCCGAGTGGAACGCGTCGGGCGGGCAGGTCATCGGCTCGGCGGCGAGGCCGGCGCGGTTCCACTCGGGTTCCGGCCGGTCGCCGGTGTGGATCTGCACCCACGGGCAGACGGCGTCCCAGGTGAGCCGCGCCCCGTGCCCGTCGCCGGCACGGACCTCGACGTGCGCGAGCCCCGCGTCGTCCCGCGCGAGGCCGGTGAACGCGTGGTCGATGAAGAGGTCCCCGATCCGGCGGCCGGCGGAGAAGTCGAACGGGCCGCCGGGCACGGGGGCGAGGCCCTGCGGCACGAGCCGCTCCGGGTCGACCTCGAGCACCTCGGCGGCGCCGAAGGTGAGCGTCCAGTCGTCCACGCGGCCCTCCCCGCCGACGAGGTAGGGGTGACCGCTCGTGCCGTACGGCGCCGCGGACGGACCCGTGTTGACGGAACGGATGCGCGTCTCGAGGCCGCGGTCGTCGAGCGTGGAGGTGACGGTGACGGCGAGCCGGTGCGGGTAGCCCGCCTGCGCGGGCACCTCGGTCTCGAGCACGGCGCGCGTGCCGCCGGACTCGGTCACCGCGAAGTCGGTCCACGCGACCAGGCCGTGCAGCGCGTGGCCGCGGTCCGGCTCGGTGATCGCGAGCTGCTGCGGCACGCCGTCGAAGGTGTAGCGGCCGTCGACCACCCGGTTCGGCCACGGCACGAGCACGGCGCCGCGGAACAGCGGCCGGACTTGGTCCGCGGCGTACGGGACGACGAGGTCGCGGCCGTCGGCCGTGAGCGAGCGGAGGCTCGCGCCGACGGAGGCGATCTCGGCGACGTAGCCGCCCGACTCGAGGCGGACGCGGGTGCCGGAGAGAGGAGCGCTCACCCGCTCATCCTCCCAAACGCGCACTTGCCACTCTCTGACCTCATCCGACCCGTTCGAGGTCGGAAAGCGGCAAGTGTGCGTTCGGGGTCAGCGGGTGAGGGCGATCGCCGTCCACGAGACCGGCGGCAGCTCGATCGTCAGCACGCCGTCCTCGAGGCGCGCGGAGTCGTTCGGGCCCGGGGCGACGCGGTCCTGGTCCTCCAGCGTGTTCGCCGCGAACGGGTCGGCGTCGGTGAGCGTGTGCGTCTCCGCGATCCGGAGCCCGCCGAGCCGCTCCAGGTCGATCGAGACCGTCGTCGCCTCCTCGAGGGAGCGGTTGACGAGGAAGACCGCCACGTCGCCGCTCTCCGGGTCGCGCGTCGCCACCGCGTCGACGAGCGCCACGTCGCCGTAGGTCGCCGTCGAGTAGGTCGGCACGTCGAGGGCCGGCTTCAGCACCTCGCCCCGGGCGAGACGCGACGTCAGCGCGAACGGGTGGAACGTGGTCTGCTTCCAGGCCGCTCCCCCGGGCTCGGTCATGATCGGGGCGATCACGTTGACGAGCTGCGCGAGGCTCGCGGAGCGCACCCGGTCGGCGTGCTTCAGCAGCGAGATGAGCAGGTTCCCGACCACGACCGCGTCGGCGACCGAGTAGGCGTCCTCGAGCAGGCGCGGCGCGACCGGCCACTCGTCGACCGCGGTGATGCGGTCCACGTTCTGGTAGCGGTCCTGGTACCAGACGTTCCATTCGTCGAACGAGATCTGCATCGTCTTGGGGCTGCGGCGGATGGACTTCACGTGGTCCGCCGCCTGCGCCACCTCCTCGATGAACGCGTCCATGTCGGTCGCGCAGGCGAGGAAGCTGCCGAGGTCGCCGTCCTTCATGAAGTAGTAGGCGTGGCAGGAGATGAAGTCGACGTCGTCGTACGTGTGCTCGAGCACGGTGCGCTCCCACGCCCCGAACGTCGGCATGTGCCGGTTCGAGCTGCCGCACGCGACGAGCTCGAGGTCGGGGTCGAGCTGACGCATCGCCTTCGCGGTGCGGCTCGCGAGCACGCCGTAGTCCGCAGCGGAGCGGTAGCCGAGCTGCCAGGGCCCGTCCATCTCGTTGCCGAGGCACCACATCCGCACGTCGAACGGTGCCTCCGCGCCGTTGGCGACCCGCTGCTGCGACAAGGTGGACGGCGAGGGGATGTTCGCGTACTCGAGCAGGTCGATCGCCTCCTGCACGCCCCGCGTGCCGAGGTTCACGGCGAGCATCAGCTCGCTGCCGACCTTCGCGCTCCACGACGCGAACTCGTGCAGCCCCACCTCGTTCGTCTCGAGCGAGTGCCAGGCGGTGTCGAGCCGCTTGGGCCGCTCCTCGCGCGGGCCGACCCCGTCCTCCCAGCGGTAGCCGGAGACGAAGTTGCCCCCCGGGTAGCGGATGGTCGTGACCCCGAGCTCCCGGACCAGGTCGATGACGTCCTGCCGGAACCCCTCCTCGTCGGCGGTGGGGTGACCGGGCTCGTAGAGGCCGTCGTAGACGCAGCGGCCGAGGTGCTCCACGAAGGAGCCGAAGAGCCGGCGGTCGAGAGCGGTGACGACGAAGGCGGGGTCGAGCGTGAGACGTGCTGTGGGCATGGTGGTGCTTCCCGTTCGTGGTGACGCGGTGGATTCGGGCGCGCGGCGGGAGCCGCTACTTGAGGCTGCCGATCGAGAGCCCGCCCTGCCAGTACTTCTGCAGGCTGAGGAAGGCGATGATCAGCGGGATCACGGAGACGAGCGCGCCGATGATGATGAGGCTCCAGAGCGAGTGCCCGCCGCCGTTGTTGTTGGCGGCGAGGCCCTCCCAGAGGCCGATCCCGACCGGGATCGGGTAGAGGCTCGAGTTCGACAGCATCGCGAGCGGCAGGAAGTAGTTGTTCCAGCACGCGACGATGCCGAGCAGCAGGACGGTGACGATCACCGGGCGCAGCAAGGGCAGCGCGACGGAGAAG
>JBQCCU010000280.1:0-6148 GCA_051961935.1 Amnibacterium sp.
CGCGCTCGTGCTCGTGCTGATCGTCGCGCTGCTGCCCGCGCCGTACGTCATCGAGTCCCCGGGGCCGGTGACGAACACCCTCGGCACGACGGACGTGTCCGGCACGGCGGTGCCGGTGATCAGCATCCCCGGCCGGCGCACCTATCCGACCTCCGGGGCGCTCGACCTGCTCACGGTCAGCGTGCTCGGCACGCCCTCCCGCACCCCGTCGTGGCTGACCCTCGCGGGCACCTGGTTCGACCCGGCGCAGTCCGTGACGCCCATCGACGAGCTGTACCCGCCGGGGATCACCCAGCAGCAGTCGGACCAGGAGGGCGCAGCCGAGATGGCCGGCTCGCAGCAGAGCGCGGTCGCCGCGGCGCTCACACGGCTCGGCTACCCGGTGCGGGGCACGGTCACGGTGCGGTCCGTCGGCGCGGGCACCGCGGCCGCCGGGGTGCTGCGGACCGGGGACACCGTCTCCTCGTTCGCCGGGGAGCCGATCCTCGACAGCTGCGGGCTGCAGGACGCGGTGCTCGCCCACGGCACCGCCCGCACCACGATCACGATCCGCCGCTCCGGCGCGGCCACGACCGTCCCGGTCGCGCCGCGCCTCACCGACCTCGGCGACGGCACGAAGCGGCCGCTGCTCGGCATCACCACCTCGTCGACGTACACGTTCCCGTTCCCGGTCCGGCTGCGGCTCGCGGACGTGACCGGCCCCTCCGCGGGGATGATGTTCGCGCTCGGCATCATCGACGAGCTCACCCCCGGCGCGCTCACCGGCGGCGCGCACGTCGCCGGCACGGGCACCATCTGCGGCGACGGCACGGTGGGCCCGATCGGCGGGATCGTGCAGAAGCTGGCGGGCGCGAGGCGCGCGGGCGCGACCGTGTTCCTCGCGCCGGCGGCCAACTGCGACGAGGTCGGCGGCCACATCCCGGCAGGCCTCCATGTGTACTCGGTGAAGCGCCTCTCGGACGCCTTGGCGGTGCTGAAGCGGGTCGCCGGGCACGAGTCCACGAGGGGCCTGCCCACCTGTTCCGCGCGGGTAGGCTCCTGATGGTGACGACGCAGGCAGCAGCGCCGGCACGACGTCGACGGGCCGCTCTCGCGATCACCTCGGGCGTTGTGGTGGTCCTCCTCATCGGGTTCTTCCTCTTCGCCGGGCTCTACGCCGACGTGCTCTGGTACGACCAGCTCGGCTACCTGCGGGTGCTGCTCACCGAATGGCTGACGATCACGTCGCTGTTCGTGCTCGGCTTCCTCGGCATGGCCGCGCCGGTGTTCCTGAGCATCCAGCTCGCCTACCGGCTCCGGCCCGTCTACGCGAAGCTCACCGCGCAGCTCGACCGCTACCAGCAGGTCATCGAGCCGCTGCGCCGCCTCGTGATGATCGGCGTGCCCGCCGTCATCGGCCTGTTCGCTGCCGTGTCCGTCGCCACCCGCTGGCAGCCGGTGCTGCTGGCGCTGCACGGCGGCGCCACCGGGGTGAAGGATCCGCAGTTCGGCGTCGACACCGGCTTCTACCTCTTCCAGCTGCCCGCGCTGCACGGCCTGGTCGGCTTCCTGTCGGCGGTGCTCGTGGTGTGCGTGCTCGCCGCGATCGCCACCAACTACCTGTACGGCGCGATCCGGATCACGGGCCGGGAGGTGCGCGTCTCGCGTGCCGCGCGCGTGCAGGTGGCGATCACGTTCGCCGTCTTCCTCGTGCTGCAGGCCGTGAGCCTGTTCCTCGACCAGTACATGACCCTGTACGACTCGAGCACCGGCAACCTGCTCACCGGCGCCGCGTACGCGGACGCGAACGCGGTCATCCCCGGCCGGCTGATCCTCGCGGTCGTCGCGCTGCTCGTCGCCGCCCTGTTCGTGGTCACCGCGTTCGTCGGCCGGTGGCGGCTGCCGCTCATCGGCACGGCGCTGCTCGTCGTGTCGGCGGTGATCGTCGGCTCGATCTTCCCGTGGGCGATGTGGAACCTCTACGTGAACCCGAGCGAGGGCAGCGTCGAGAAGCCGTACATCCAGCGGAACATCGACGCCACCCAGGCGGCCTACGGGGTGGGCGGCGACCAGGTGGAGCAGATCCCCTACAACGCGAAGACCACCGCGCAGGCCGGGGCGCTGAAGACGGACGCGGAGACCACCGCGAACATCCGGATCCTCGACCCGAACATCGTCTCGCCGGCGTTCGGGCAGTTCCAGAAGTTCAAGCAGTACTACCAGTTCCCGACGGACCTCGACGTGGACCGCTACACGATCAACGGCAAGAGCCAGGACGCCGTGGTGTCGGTCCGCGAGCTGAACCAGGACGGCCTCGGCACCAACCGCACCGACTTCAACGACGCGTTCGTCTACACGCACGGGTACGGCTTCGTCGCCGCGTACGGCAACCAGCGTTCGGTGGACGGGACGCCCGTGTTCTTCGAGTCGAACATCCCGCAGACGGGTTCGCTGGGGAAGTTCCAGCCGCGCGTCTACTTCGGCGAGGACTCGCCTGCCTACTCGATCGTGGGGGCGCCGAAGGGCGCGAAGCCGATCGAGCTCGACTACGCCACGGGCAACGGGGCGGCGAGCGGGCAGCAGTCCACGACGTTCTCGGCGAAGGGCGGTCCGTCGGTCGGCTCGTTCTTCAACCGGCTCATCTACGCGCTGAAGTTCCAGTCGGACCAGATCCTGCTGTCGAACGCCGTGAACGCGAAGTCGCAGATCCTCTACGACCGCGACCCGACCACCCGCGTGCAGAAGGCGGCGCCCTACCTCACGCTCGACCGCGACCCGTACCCCGCGGTGGTGAAGGGCCGGATCGTGTGGATCGTCGACGGCTACACGACGTCGTCGTCCTACCCGTACTCGCAGCAGCAGAGCCTCACCGCGGCCCTGTCGAACTCGACGGACAGCGCGACGCCGTACGCGACGGACCAGATCAACTACATCCGCAACTCGGTGAAGGCGACCGTCGACGCGTACAGCGGCAAGGTCACGCTCTACGCCTGGGACGCCCAGGACCCGGTGCTGAAGGCCTGGGAGAACGTCTTCCCCGCCACGGTCCAGCCGATGTCCGACATGTCCTCGGACCTCATGGCGCACGTCCGCTACCCGGAGGACCTCTTCCAGGTGCAGCGCTACATCCTCGGCCGCTACCACGTCTCGAACCCGACGTCCTGGTACCAGACGGAGGACTCCTGGCGGCCGCCGTCCGACCCGACCGGCACCTCGACCACCCAGCTGCAGCCGCCGTACTACCTGACGCTGCAGATGCCGGGGCAGACGAACCCCTCGTTCACGCTGTACTCGACGTACATCCCGAACCAGACGAACGGGAACGGCAGCAGCAACCTCACCGGCTACCTCGCGGTGGACTCGGACGCGGGCTCGAACGCGGGCACGCGACGGGGCGACTACGGCAAGCTGCGGCTGCTCGTGCTGCCGCGGAACACCACCGTGCAGGGGCCGGGGCAGGAGCAGACGCTCTTCAACGCGCAGGCGCAGAGCCAGATCGCGCTGCTCGAGCGCGGCAGCACGAAGGTGACCCGCGGCAACCTGCTCACCCTGCCGGTCGGCGGCGGCCTGCTCTACGTGCAGCCGGTCTACGTGGCCTCGAACTCGGAGACCTCCTACCCCGTGCTGCAGAAGGTGCTGGCCGGGTTCGGGAACAAGGTCGCGTTCGAGAACACGCTCGACGACGCGCTGAACGCCCTGTTCGGCGGGAACTCCGGTGCGAACGCCGGTGACAGCGGCGTCGCGACGGGCAACGGCGGATCCGGATCCGGGAGCGCCGGCAACGGCGCCGGCTCCGGCTCGGGCTCCTCGACGAAGAGCAGCAAGGCGCTGCGGCAGGCCCTCGCGGACGCGCAGCAGGCGCTGAAGGACCGGCAGGCGGCCTACGCGAAGAACGACCTCGTCGCGGCGGCGCAGGCCGACGCCCGCCTGCAGGCGGCGCTCGAGAAGGCGGTCGCCGCCGGCGGGTGACGCCGGTCCACCGACGGGCACACCGCGGGCGTCGACGTCTGGTAACCTGGACAACGCATCGCGGGGTGGAGCAGTTCGGTAGCTCGCTGGGCTCATAACCCAGAGGTCGTAGGTTCAAATCCTGCCCCCGCAACGAGATGAGGAAGGCCTCCGCCGGCAGGCGGGGGCCTTCCTCGTTCCCGGCTGGCCGTCTCCCGAGCGCCCTGCGGACTCGCGAGCAGGCTGCAGCGTGCTCGCGTGTCCGTGCGGTGCTCACGAGGGCCCCGGATGGTCGGCCTACCATCGGGCGATGCCGACCATCGCCGTCGCCCAGTTCGCACCCGGCCCCGACCGGCAGGCGAACCTCGCGGCCGTGCGCGACCTCGCCGGTCGGGCCGCCGCGGCAGGCGCGGCCCTCGTCGCCTTCCCCGAGTACAGCTCGTTCTTCGAGCCGCGGATGGGGCCGCGCTTCGTGGAGCACGCCGAGCCCCTCGACGGGCCCTTCACCGCGGCGGTCGCCGCCGCGGCGGGTGGGCTCGGGCTCACGATCGTGTTCGGGCTCGTCGAGGCGGCCGGGGAGCGCTTCCGGAACGCGGCCGTCGCCGTGGACGGAGGCGGCATCCGGAGCGTCTACCGGAAGACGCACCTCTACGACGCGTTCGGGGCGAAGGAGAGCGACTGGGTCGAGCCGGGGCCGCTCGACGACGCGGCCGTGTTCGACGTCGCCGGGCTCCGCGTCGGCCTGCAGACCTGCTACGACGTGCGCTTCCCCGAGGTCACGCGCCGCGTCGCGGACGCCGGCGCCGACGTCGTCGTCATCCCGGCCGACTGGGTGCCGGGCCCGCGGAAGGTGCTGCACTGGCGCACGCTCGTCACCGCCAGGGCGATCGAGAACACCCTCTTCGTCGCCGCGGCCGGGCAGGTCCCGCCCGGGGGCATCGGCACCAGCCTGATCGTCGACCCGCTGGGCGTGGTGCTCGCCTCGCTGGGCGTGGAACCGGGCGTCGGCGTCGCCGGGCTCGATCCGGACCGCATCGCCGAGACGCGGCGCGTGAACCCGGCGCTCGCCCTCCGACGCTACGCGGTCGTGCCCCGCGCCTGAGCCGCGAGCGCGGTCAGCCGCGGCCGAGCGCCGCGAGGCGGGTCGCCGCCTCCGCGATCACCGGCTCCGCCTTGCAGAACGCGAACCGCACGAGCGGCCGCAGCTCCTCGGCCATCCGCGGCCCCGTGAACGCCGAGACCGGCACACCGACCACGCCCGCGAGCTCGGGCAGCCGCCGGCAGAGCGCCGCCCCGTCGGGGAAGCCGAGCGGCGCCGCGTCCGCGACGACGAAGTACCCGGCCCGCGGCACGCTCACCGCGAAGCCGGCGGCGGTGAGGCCCTCGAGCAGCTGGTCGCGCCGCGCGGCGAGGTTCCCGGCGATGCCCGCGAACACGGCGTCCGGCAGCGCGAGGCCGGCCGCGATCGCCGGCTGGAACGGCGCCCCGTTCACGTAGGTGAGGAACTGCTTCACCGCCAGGATCTCGGTCACCAGCTCCGGGGAGGCGGTGAGCCAGCCGACCTTCCAGCCGGTGGTGCTGAAGGTCTTGCCACCCGACGAGATCGAGACGGTCCTGCCCGCGGCGCCGGGCAGCGTGGCCACGGGGACGTGGCGGGACCCGTCGAAGTGGAGGTGCTCGTACACCTCGTCGGTGACGATCACCGCGTCGTGCCGCTCGGCGAGCGCGACGACCCGCTCGAGCACCGCCCGCGACAGCACCGCGCCGGTCGGGTTGTGCGGCGAGTTGACGAGGATCACGCGCGTGCGGTCGGACACCGCGGCGTCGAGGTCCGCGAGGTCGGGCTCGAAGGCCGGCCAGCGGAGGGGGACGGTGCGGTGCACCCCGTCCGCGAGGCCGATCAGGGCGCCGTACGCGTCGTAGTACGGCTCGAAGGTGACGACCTCGTCCCCGGGTTCGACGAGCGCCAGCAGCGTCGCGGCGAGCGCCTCCGTCGCCCCCGCGGTGACGAGGACCTCCCGCTCCGGATCCACCTCGAGCCCGTACCAGCGCCGCTGGTGCGCGGCGATCGCCTTCCGGCGCGCGTCGGTGCCCCGCCCGGGCGGGTACTGGTTCAGGCCCGCCGCGATCGCGTCGCGGGCGGCCTCCAGCACCTCGGCGGGGCCGACCGTGTCGGGGAAGCCCTGACCGAGGTTGATGGCGCCCGTCGCCGTCGCGAGGG
>JBQCCU010000281.1:0-2855 GCA_051961935.1 Amnibacterium sp.
CGCCCGTCGGGGTCTGCGGGGCGTCGTCGAAGAGGTGGCCGAGGTGCGAGCCGCAGCGGGCACAGAGCACCTCGGTGCGGGTCATGCCCCAGGAGCGGTCGCTCTTCAGCTGCACCGCGTCCTCGGAGACCGGCTCGAAGAAGCTCGGCCACCCGGATCCGGAGTCGAACTTCGCGGTCGACTTGAACAGCGGGGCGTCGCAGGCCTTGCAGCGGAAGAGCCCGTCGCGGTGCTCGTCGAGCAGCGCGCCGCTCCACGGGCGCTCGGTCGCGGCCTCGCGCAGCACCTTGAACTCGTTCGGGTCGAGCGCCGCACGCCACTCGGCGTCGCTCTTCGTCACTTCGTATGCCATGGGGTTCCTCTCGGGTCACCGCGTGCAGCGGATCGGCAGACGCATCTTCGGCGCGTCGGCCTGTCGCTGCGGCCGCCTCATATGGAGCGCTCCTAGCATCGCTCCTATTCCTCCAGCAGTAGCGGCCCGATGGCCGGAAGGGCGGTGACGCGTGACCGACGACGACGCGGGATCGGCGCCACGGGCGCCCGAGCTGAACGCCCGGGACCTGGCGATGCTCGCCTTCGAGCGCGCATCGTGGAAGCACGGCGGCCAGAAGGAGGAGGCCATCCGTGAGGAGTTCGGCATCTCCGCCGCTCGCTACTATCAGCTCCTCGGCGCGCTGATCGATTCGCCCGCCGCCCTGCAGGAGGACCCGATGCTCGTGAAGCGCCTGCAGCGCCTCCGCGATGCCCGAACGGTACGGCGCGCCGATCTGCTGCGCCGGCACTCGAGCTGAGCGCCACGGGAGCCGTGCCGGTGATCACCGGCATGGTGTTCACCGACCAGTCCCGAAAGGCGATGGCCACCGCACCGCGCGACCGCTTCGACGTCATCCCCGCCGACCTCGCTCGCGTCGGAGCCCATCGCGCCCCACGTCCCGCCGGCCGCGGCTTCGTGGTCTTCGCCTGGGCGGCGCTCGCCACCGGCCTGCTCGTCGGCGCCGGTGTGCTCGGCCTCGGGCTCATCGAGAAGAAGGTCTCGGACGTCGGCAGCGCGCCCACCGCCGCGGCGGCGGCCCCCACGGCGACCATCGACCCGAACATCGACGTGGTCGTGCTGAACGCCACGACCACGAACGGGCTCGCGGCGAGCGCGGCCGCGATGCTCGGCAAGGACGGCTGGAAGGCGCCATCCACCGCGAACGCCAGCTCGACCGACGTGAAGACGACCACCGTGTACTACACGACGGCGTCCCAGGCCGGTGCGGCCGCCGGGCTCGCCAAATCGCTCGGCATCACCCGGACGGTCCTCTCGCAGCAGTTCGCCGTGCCCGGCCAGTCGCGCCTGACCGTCGTGCTCGGCGCGGACTACGCCGCCAAGCACTGACCGGCGGCGCCCCCGGCGTCGTTACGGGGCGGTTACGGCCATGTTGAGATCGGGGCACGGATCCGATCCCACCTGTTCCCGCGCGGCCTCCGCTCAGTAGATTCGAAGCGGTTCCGGACTCCGGCGGTCCGGCGAGCGTGGTAGGAGCGGCGCGTCATGGCCAGCGGCATCGTCAAGTGGTTCAACTCGGAGAAGGGCTACGGCTTCATCACCGTGGACGGCGGCCAGGACGTGTTCGTCCACTACTCCGCCATCGACATGACCGGTTACCGCACCCTCGCGGAGGGGCAGCGCGTGGAGTTCGAGGTCGGCACCGGGGCGAAGGGGCCCCAGGCGGAGTCCGTCCGCCCCGCCTGATCCGGGCCGGCGGCGCCGACCTCGGCTGCCGCCACGGGTTCGCCCGGCGCGCCGCCGCCGCCTCGTCGACGGTCGCCCGCACCCGCTCCGGCGTGCGGGGCGCGACGGAGCGCATCGGCGAGGACGCGTGGAGCGAGCGGGGGAGGCTGTCGGCCCCCCCCCGACGCAGTGCGCCTCCTCGACGATCGCGTCGGAGGGGAGCGTGCGATGGGCGCCCTTCCGGGAGACCGGCCACACACCTCCGGCGGTCTCCGCGCGCTCGGCGAGCCGGGCCCGCCGGGCCGCGCGATCGGCGGGCCGGATCCGCTCCGGATCGGTCACGGCGCGATCATCCCACCGCCGGTCGCGTCGGCTTGCACTCGCCCGGGTGGACTGCCAAGATGGATTAGCACTCCGATCTGGCGAGTGCCAAGCGGGTGAGGTCCTGCGATCCCGCCCGCCTCCCATCCGTCACCGTCCAGGAGGGACGACAAACACTTATGGCGAAGATGATTGCCTTCGACGAGGAGGCCCGCCGCGGTCTCGAGCGCGGGCTGAACACGCTCGCGGACGCCGTGCGCGTCACCCTCGGCCCGCGCGGCCGCAACGTGGTGCTCGAGAAGAAGTGGGGCGCCCCGACCATCACGAACGACGGCGTCTCCATCGCGAAGGAGATCGAGCTCGAGGACCCGTACGAGAAGATCGGCGCGGAGCTCGTCAAGGAGGTCGCGAAGAAGACGGACGACGTCGCCGGTGACGGCACCACCACGTCGGTCGTGCTCGCCCAGGCGCTGGTCCGCGAGGGCCTCCGCAACGTGGCCGCGGGTGCCGACCCGATCAGCCTGAAGCGCGGCATCGACAAGGCCGTCGAGGCGGTCTCGCGCGAGCTGCTCGCGTCCGCCAAGGAGGTCGAGACCAAGGAGGAGATCGCCGCCACCGCGTCGATCTCGGCCGCGGACCCCCAGATCGGCGAGATCATCGCCGAGGCGATCGACACGGTCGGCAAGGAGGGCGTCGTCACCGTCGAGGAGTCGAACACCTTCGGCACCGAGCTCGAGCTCACCGAGGGCATGCGCTTCGACAAGGGCTTCCTGTCGCAGTACTTCGTCACCGACCCCGACCGCCAGGAGGCGGTGTT
>JBQCCU010000282.1:0-2123 GCA_051961935.1 Amnibacterium sp.
GGCGCCCCGAGCACCGCCGCGATGTACCGCGAGCTGCAGCACAACACCCGCACCGCCGTCGACCAGACGCACGACCCGGTGTGGTCCTTCGCGGAGGGGCTGCCGATGCTCGGACCCAACCTGAAGGCCTTCCGGCAGGTCGCCGAGCTGACGAACACGCTCGTCCACGACGGTGTCGGCCCCATCGCGGTGGCCGCGGACGGGATCAGCGTCGACAGCCTCAAGCCGAAGGACGGCGCCCTCGACATCGCGCCGCTGAAGAAGCTGACGCCGGCGGTCGCATCGCTCGACGACGCGCTCCGCGCCGCGGACGCCTCGACGACGGCCATCGACACGAAGGACGTGCTGCCGCAGCTGCGGCAGCCGATCGCGAGCCTGCAGGCGATCCTCCAGAAGGCGATGCCCGTCACGGCGGAGCTGCGGAAGGTGATGCCGGTGCTGTACCCGGCCCTCGGTGGCGAGGGCACGCGCCACTACATGCTGATCTTCCAGAACAACGCGGAGGAGCGCGCGAGCGGCGGCAACCCCGCCGCGATGGCGATGCTCGACGTGAACGACGGCCACATCAAGCTCGGCAAGCAGCCGAACTCCGGCGACTTCCCCCATCCGTACGTCACGCCGCCGCTCACCTTCAAGGGGGACTGGGCGCGCATCTACGGCCAGCACACCGCCGCCTATGTGACGAACATCACGTTCACCCCCGACTTCCCGCAGGTCGCGGAGATGGCGCGGGCGATGTGGCGGAACGTGTACGGCGGCAAGGTCGACGGCGTCATCTCCTTCGACCCCGTGGCGCTCTCCTACCTGATGCAGGCGACCGGGCCGATCACCCTGCCCACGGGGGAGAAGCTCGACGCCGGCAACGTGACCGCGTTCCTGCTGAACGGCGTGTACGCGAAGTACACGGATCCGACGGTGCAGAACGTCGTGTTCGCGTCGGCGGCGCAGGCGATCTTCAAGGCGGTGACCTCCGGGCAGGGGGACCCCAAGGCGTACGTCAAGGAGCTCACGCCGATGCTCGCCGAGCAGCGGCTGAAGGCGTGGAGCGTGCGGAAGGACGAGGAGGACCTGCTCCTCACTTCGCCGGCCGGCAACATGCTGCCCGCCGACAACACGAAGGCGACCACCGTCGGGGTGTACAACAACGACGACGCGACCTCGAAGATGAGCTACTTCATGGACGCCACGATCGGGGTGAAGGCGAAGAACTGCCCCGCGAAGCCGCCCACGTACACGGTGTCCACGACGGTGACGGACACGTTGAAGCAGTCGCAGGCCTACAGCCTGCCCGCCTACGTCGTCGCCGAGCAGTCGAACATCGTCCCCGGCGGCGACCGGCAGTGGGTGCAGCTCTACGGCCCGGTCGGCTCGAAGCTCGTGTCGGCATCGATCGACGGGCAGCCCGTAGTCTTCGGGAACGACGGGGACTGGCACAACAACACGGTGTGGGACGCGACGGGGCTCGATGTCCGGCGCCCCGCCGTCAAGGGCACCCTCTACGGGCGGCCGGTCGGCTCGGTGAGCATCACCCTCGCGCCCGAGCAGTCCGTTACGGTGAAGGCGACGTTCTCCGGGGGGACGACCCCGAGCTCGACCGTGGCGGTCAGCCACACGCCGAAGGTGCATCCGGTGCCGGTGACGATCGACCAGGTCCCCTGCGGCTGACGGGGCTGTCGCACGCGGGCCGCGGATTCGGTCGGCGGCCTGGCGGCGGGGTTGCTGACGGCTCCCTGATCAGGTGATCCCCTCCGAACGGGGACGTGCCGCCGGCCCTGCCGCGGCGGTTACCATCGGTTCGGCGGCACACCCGACGGCCGCCTGAGGGGGACCCTGAGCGGCACGCGACGAGCCGGCGGAACGCCACCGGACACCGGAGATCGGCGTCCCTCCCGGCAGCGATCCCCACGTCGCCGACTCGTCCTCGCGGCCTCCCTGGCGCTCGGCGCCGGGCTGCTCGTCCTCCTGTTCATCGGCGCCTGGATCGGGATCCGCGGGCTCGCGGCGAAAAACGCCCTGCAGGCCGCCGAGGGCGACCTGAAGTCGTTCCAGTCCGGCCTCGGGCAGCCGGGCGCGCCGAGCACCGTCGCGCTGTACCGGCGGCTGTCGGCGCACACGGCGGAGGC
>JBQCCU010000283.1:0-9336 GCA_051961935.1 Amnibacterium sp.
GGGCCGTATCGCCGGATACGGGTTGGGGGGCTATTTTTTCCTCGACCCCGACGCCGCCTTGGTGGGGGTCGCCGCCGGGTTCACGGGGGGGGCGGGGGTGGCCACCGCCACCGAGATCGCCGCCGCGGTGCGCGCCGCGCTGCCCGAGGGGGCGGTGCTGCTCGGCTTCACCCCCGAGTCGGTCGGCACGGCGGTCCGGCGCGCGATCGGACGCGCCGCCGACTGGCGCGACTTCTCGTGGGACCTGCTCCATCCGCCCGCCGTCCGCCCCGCCGTGCACCTGGCGCTCGACCAGGTGCTCACCGAGGAGGTCGGCGCTGGCCGGCGCAACCCCACCCTGCGCATCTGGGAGTGGGACGAGCCGGCCGTGGTGATCGGCAGCTTCCAGTCGCTCTCCAACGAGGTCGACCTCGAGAACGCGCGCCGGTTCGGCGTCGACGTCGTGCGCCGGATCTCCGGCGGCGGCGCGATGTTCATGGAGGCCGGCAGCGTCGTCACCTACTCGCTGTACGCGCCGGGGGAGCTCGTCGCCGGCATGTCGTTCGCGGAGTCGTACGCCTACCTCGACGACTGGGTGCTGCAGGCGCTGCGCTCGCTCGGCATCGACGCGACCTACCAGCCCCTGAACGACATCGCCTCGCCGCTCGGCAAGATCGGGGGTGCGGCGCAGAAGCGGCTCGGCGGTGGCGCGGTGCTCCACCACGTGACCATGAGCTACGACATGGACGGCGAGAAGATGGTCCAGGTGCTGCGGATCGGCCGCGAGAAGATGAGCGACAAGGGCACGGTCAGCGCCGCGAAGCGCGTCGACCCGCTGCGCAAGCAGTCCGGCCTGCCCCGCGCGGCGATCATCGAGCGGATGGAGGAGACGTTCGTGTCGCTGACGGGCGCCGCCCCCGGCGAGCTGCGCCCCGAGGAGCTCGCCCGGGCCGAGGAGCTCGTGGCGACGAAGTTCGCGACGGAGGAGTGGCTCCGCCGCGTGCCCTGACCGCCTCGCCTGCGTCCCGGCTGCACGGCGGGCCCGACCGCCCGGCGCGTCCGAGCGATGGGCGCCGCCGGATCGTAGGCTCCCGGCGTGCGCCGGCGCCTCCGTCCCCCGCTCCTGGGCCTCACCGCGGTCGCGGCCGCGCTGCTCCTGACCGGGTGCACGTCCGCATCCGCGTCGGCCCCGAGCGTCACGCGGGCGGCGGCGAGCCGCACGGCGAGCCCCTCGCCGACCTCGGCGGCCCCGACGCCGACGCCCACGCCCACCTTCGACCGCTCGGCGCGGTCGATCGACGACCCCACCAGCCTCTGGGTGATCGTGGACAAGCTGCGGCCGCTGCACCCGGCGTCGTTCGTGCCCCCGGACCTCGTCCCCGTCGACGTGCCGCACACGAACGCGCCGATCCTGCAGAAGCCGGCCGCGCTGGCGGTCGAGCGGATGTTCGCGGCGGCGCGCGCGGACGGCATCCATCTCGCATCGAACAGCACCTACCGGCCCTACGACGACCAGCGCCGCATCTACGACGGCGACGTGCAGAACCTCGGGGTCGCCGGTGCCGACCGGCTGACGGCCCGGCCCGGCTACAGCGAGCACCAGACGGGGCTCGCGATCGACATCGGCACCGGCAGCGGCCGGTGCGACATCGACCCCTGCTTCGGCGGCACGCCCGAGGGCCGGTGGCTCGCGGCCAACGCGTGTCACTACGGCTTCGTGCTCCGCTACCCGCAGGGCCAGGAGCCGGTCACGGGCATCGAGTTCGAGCCGTGGCACTACCGCTACGTCGGCATCCCCCTGGCGGCCGACTACCACCGCACGGGCGCCACGTCCCTCGAGCAGTACTTCGGGCTGCCGCCCTCCCCTCACTACCGCTGAGCGTCGCCGCAGCCCCTCGCGAGCACCCTGCGGACTCGCGAGCGCGCTGCAGCCCGCTCGCGAGTCCGTACGGTGCTCGCCGACCTCATCCGCCGAGCGCGGCGTCGACGATGCGCTTCGCCTCCGCCTGGACCTGCTTCAGGTGCTCGCGGCCCTTGAAGCTCTCGGCGTAGATCTTGTAGACGTCCTCGGTGCCGGAGGGCCGGGCGGCGAACCAGGCGCTGCCGCTCACGACCTTCACCCCGCCGATGGCGGCCCCGTTGCCGGGCGCCTTGGACAGCTTCGCCGTGATCGGCTCCCCCGCGAGCTCGGTCGCCTCGATCGCGTCGCCGTCCAGCTTGCCGAGGGCCGCCTTCTGCGCCTTCGTCGCCGCGGCGTCGACCCGCTCGTACGCGGGGTCCCCGAACCGCGCGGTGAGGTCGCGGTAGAGCTCGCTCGGCGAGCGGCCCGTCACCGCGCGGATCTCGCTCGCCAGCAGGCAGAGCAGGATGCCGTCCTTGTCGGTCGTCCAGGCCGTCCCGTCCTTCCGGAGGATGCTCGCGCCCGCGCTCTCCTCGCCTCTTATGGCGACGGATCCGTCGATGAGGCCGGGCACGAACCACTTGAAGCCGACGGGCACCTCGACGAGCCGGCGCCCGATGGACTCGGCGACCCGGTCGATCATCGACGAGGAGACGAGCGTCTTGCCGACCGCCGCGTCGGCGGGCCAGTCGGGCCGGTGCGTGTAGAGGTACTCGATCGCCACGGCGAGGTAGTGGTTCGGGTTCATCAGCCCGCCGTCGGGCGTGACGAT
The DNA here is from genome assembly GCA_051961935.1 of Amnibacterium sp. Lineage (GTDB taxonomy): Bacteria > Actinomycetota > Actinomycetes > Actinomycetales > Microbacteriaceae > Amnibacterium. The sequence continues at coordinate 2,652 of JBQCCU010000283.1, forward strand.
GCCGTGCCGGTCCGCGTCGGCGTCGTTGCCGGTGAGGATGTCGTAGTCGCCGGCCCTGGCGACGACGGACGCCATCGCGGAGGGCGAGGACGGGTCCATCCGGATCTTCTCGTCCCAGTCGAGGGTCATGAACGCCCAGGTGGGGTCGACCTCCGGGTTCACGACGGTGAGGTCGAGCCCGTAGGTGCCGGCGATCGCCTTCCAGTAGCCGACCGAGGCGCCGCCGAGCGGGTCGGCGCCGATCCGGATCCCGGCCCGCTTGATCGCCTCGATGTCGATGATCGACGCGAGGTCGTCGACGTAGTGCTTCTGGAAGTCGTAGCCCTCCACGGCGGACGGCTCGGCGCGCTGCACGTCCTTGAGCCCGTCGGCGATGAGCTCGTTCGCGCGGTTCGCGATCCAGCTCGTCGCATCCGTGTCCGCGGGGCCGCCGTGCGGCGGGTTGTACTTGAAGCCGCCGTCGGCGGGCGGGTTGTGGCTCGGCGTCACCACGATGCCGTCCGCCTGGTCGGCGGGGTCGCCACCGTTCGCACGGTTGTAGCGGATGATCGCGTGGCTCACCGCGGGCGTCGGCGTGAAGCCGTCGTACTCGTCGATGAGCACCCGCACCTCGTTCGCGACGAGCACCTCGAGCGCCGTCGTCTGCGCCGGCGCCGAGAGCGCGTGGGTGTCCCGGCCGAGGAACAGCGGACCGGTGATCCCCTGCGAGGCCCGGTACTCGACGATCGCCTGCGTGATCGCGGCGATGTGGTCGTCATTGAACGCGGTCTTCAGCGAGCTCCCCCGGTGCCCGGAGGTGCCGAACACCACGCGCTGCTCGGGATCCGACACGTCCGGGTGACGGTGCCAGTACGCGTGGAGCAGCTCCTCCACGTCCACGAGGTCGGATGCGGTCGCCGGCGTGCCTGCACGGGAGGTCATGTCCACATCCTGGCCTTCAGCGCTGGATAGTCTCTAGACCATGCCCGACGGCGCACCCGCCTACAGCTACCTGGGGCCCGCCGGCACCTTCACCGAGGCGGCGCTCGCCCAGGTGGTCGCCGCGCGCGGAGCCACGTGGCGGCCGGTGAACAACATCGGCGAGGCGCTCGACGACGTGGTGGGCGGGGTCTCGCTCGCGGCGATGCTCGCGATCGAGAACACCGTGGAGGGCGGGGTCGCGGCCGTCCTCGACGCGCTCGCCTCCATCCCCGACCTGCGGATCGTCGGCGAGTACCTCGTGCCGGTGCGCTTCGCCCTCGTGGCGCGGCCCGGTGTCGCGCTCGCCGACGTGCGCTCCGTGGCCGCCCATCCGGTCGCCTACGCGCAGTGCCGGCGGTTCCTGCACGCGCACCTGCCCGGCCACACCCAGCTGCCCGCGGCGTCCAACGTGCAGGCGGCGCAGTTCCTCGCCGAGCACGAGGGCGACCTCGCGCAGGCGGCCATCTCGACGCCGTCGGCGGGGGAGCGGTTCGGGCTCGTGACCCTCGCGGACGACGTCGGCGACAACCCGAACGCGATGACGCGGTTCGTCCTCGTCGCCAGGGCGGAATCCATGCCGCTGCCGGCATCCACCGGCGCGGACAAGACGAGCATCGTCGCGGACCTGCCGAGCGACCGGCCCGGCGCCCTGCTGGAGCTGCTCGAGCAGTTCGCGACGCGCGGCGTGAACCTGTCGCTGCTGCACTCGCGGCCCATCGGGGACGAGCTCGGCCGCTACCGGTTCGTCATCGACCTCGACGGGCACCTCGACGACGAGCGGGTGGCCGACGCCCTGCTCGGCGTGCGGCGGTTCAGTCCCCGCGTGCTGTTCCTCGGCTCCTATCCGCGGGCCGACGGCCGTCCGGTCGCAGCCGCCGAGGCGCACGACGACGAGGTGTACGCCGAGGCGCGGGCGTGGCTCGAGGGGCTCCGCCGCCGGCCGTAGCCGGCGCCCGGCTACCCACCCACGTGGTGCGCGCGGATTCGCGCACCCATCGCGCGGCGCCACCACCTGCGCGCGGATTCGCGCGCAACCTGCGGCCATCGGGTGCGCGCAGATTCGCGCACCCACCGCGCTGCGCCCACAACCTGCGCGCAGATTCGCGCACAACCACCTTGGGTGCGCGAATTCGGAAGCACCCCATCCGCGGCTCCGGATGCAGTGCTTCCGTATGCGCGCACTTCTGCATCCGATGCGCACATATGGCGGCACCCGACGTGCGGCGCGCAGATGGCGGCGCGCATATGGCGGCACCCGACGTGCGGCGCGCATATGGCGGCACCCGACGTGCGGCGCGCAGATGGCGTGGCGCATATGGCGTCACCCGACGTGCGGCGCGCAGATGGCGGCACCCGACGTCCGATGCGCGCCTGGCGGCGCTGGACGTAGCCGGGGGAGCCCCGGTGGGGGAGCCCGGCGCCGGGCGCCGGGGGCGCGCGATCCGGCGCTACTTCAGCGACCAGTAGTAGACGGCGCCGCCCGGGTGGTCCTTCGTGATCGCCGTGTCGACGCTGCGGTAGTCGGAGTCGTTGGTGTGGCCCGCGAAGTCGATCTCGATGTGGCCGTCCTTCGACTTCACGATCCGCGTGACCACGCCCGTGTGATCGCGGTCGCCGGAGCGGTCCCAGTCGAACTGCACCACGTCGCCGAGCTTCACCTGCGACCGCTGCTGGTCCGTGAGCGGGGTGCCGAGCGCCGGGTGCTCCTCCATGAAGTCCCGGAAGGCCGTCGAGCTGCGCCAGGCGGCGCCGGAGTCGAAGACGTCGTCGGCGTGCACCCAGTCGTCCTGCTGGGTCCAGCCGCGCTGCAGCAGCGCCTGGCTCGTGAAGTCCACGCAGTCGTCGTCGCCGAGCGGCTCGTACGCCGGGTTGTAGTGCTGCCAGTACTTCAGCACGTACGCGAGCTCCCGGTCGACGCCGTCGACGACGCGGTACCGGTACGTGGTCGAGCCGACCGCCGCGCCCGACGCCGTGCGCAGGGTCACACGGTCCGTCCCGGCCGCGAACCGCGCGGCGGAGGGACTGGTGAACACGACCGCGCCGTCCTTCGTCCTCGCCGGCACGGTGGTGCCCGCGACGGTCACGGCTCGCACGTCGTCGAGGCCCGTGCCGGTCAGGGTGACCGTCGTGCCGCCCTTGACGCTGCCCGATGCGGGCGAGACGGCCCGCACGTCCGCGCTGCCCGCGGCGGCCGTGTCACCGCCGACGGGCGCGGCGCCGCCGCCCTCCGCGGCCGCCGGCAGCAGCGAGCAGCCGGCCAGACCGGTGACGAGGAGTGCGCCGAGCAGGACGGCACCGTAGGCACGGCGAGACGAGCGCTTCCCCCGAGGCATGCGTCCAGGGTAGGCGGCCGTTCGGTCAAGGCCGGGCAGGGTGCCCGGGCCCGGCGCGTCAGGCGGGGACCTGCTCCTGTGCCGCGTCGGAGGCGGGCAGCGAGCCCGACTCCTCGCGCGGGATGCGGACGGTGAGCCCCAGCTCCTCCACCCGCGCACGGAGCGCGACGACCTCGCCGAAGGTGTCGCCGTCGAGCTGCACCGGCCGGGCGTCGTCGGGGCGGATGACGATCTGCTTGCCGCGGAGGTAGCGGAGGGTCCGCACCTCCTTCGTGTTCGAGAGGATCTTGCGGCCGAGGCGGCTGCGCCGCAGCACGCCGTTCTCCCACACGACCTTCACGATGATCTGGATCCAGCCGAACAGGCCCTCGGGGCGGAGCGCGACGATGTCGAACACCCCGTCGTCCACGACCGCGTCGGGCAGCAGCAGGATGTTCCCGGTCAGCAGCCCGCAGTTGCCGATGAGCATCGTGTTCACCCGGAGGTTCCGCGCCGGCTCGTCGTCGAGCTTGAAGCGGAGCCGGATGTAGTTCGCCCCACCGAGGCTGCGGGCGATGCCGCCCACGTATGCGAGCCAGCCGACCTTCTTCTTCAGGCCCGGGTCGGTGTTCTCGATCATGGCCGCGTCGATGCCGAGCCCGGCCATCACGAGGAAGGCGTGCGTCTCCCGCTCCCCGTCGGGTCGCTCCATCTCGACGACGCCGAGGTCGATGCGACGGTCGTCGCCGGTGAAGGCGGTGCGGACGGAGTCGTCCAGCCGGTCGAGGGTGAGCTTCATGTTGCGGGCGAGAAGGTTGCCGGTGCCGGACGGCAGCAGGCAGATCGGCACGTCGCTGCCCCGGAGCCCCTCGGCGACGGCGCGGATCGTCCCGTCGCCGCCGGCCGCGAGCACGACCGCGGCCCCGTCCTCGATCGCCCGCTTCGCCTGGCCCGTGCCGGGGTCCTCCTCCGACGTGTCGTACCAGCGGGCCTCGCCCCATCCGGCCTCGGCGGCGGCGCCGTTCACGGAGGCCTTCAGCGCCTCGAGATCGACCTTGATCGGGTTGTAGACGACGGCGGCGTGCCGCTGCGGATCGGGAGCGGTGTCCTGCGGCATGGCGCACACCCTATCCACCGGCGGCTTACCGCTTCAGGGCGGGAGAGCGGCGCGCTCCGTCGCGAATAGGCTGGAGGGGTGATCGACGTGCAGCTGCTCCGTGCGGCGCCGGAGGTCGTCGAGCGGTCGCAGCGGATGCGTGGCGCGTCCGTCGAGCTCGTCGCCCTGGCCGCGGCGGCCGACACCGAGCGCCGGGAGGCCATCGCCGAGTTCGAGCGGCTCCGCGCCGCGCAGAACGCGTTCGGCAAGCGGGTGGCCGCGGCGTCCAAGGACGAGAAGCCGGCCCTCCTCGCGGAGGTCAAGCAGCTCGCGGCCGACGTGAAGGCCGCGGGTGAGCGGTCGAGCGCGGCCGAGGCGCGCGCCGAGGAGCTGCTCGGCGCCATCCCGAACGTCGTGCAGGGCGACGTGCCCGAGGGCGGCGAGGACGACTACGTCGTGCTGCGCGAGGTCGGCGGCAGGCCGGAGTTCGACTTCGAGCCGCGGGACCATCTCGCCCTGGGCGAGCTGCTCGGCGCCATCGACATGGCCCGCGGCGCCAAGGTGTCCGGCGCCCGCTTCTACTACCTGCGCGGCATCGGCGCCCGCCTCGAGCTCGCGATCATGCAGCTCGCGCTCGCCCGGGCGCTCGAGGCGGGATTCGTGCCGCTCATCACCCCGACGCTCGTGAAGCCCGAGATCATGGCGGGCACCGGCTTCCTCGGCGAGCACGCCGACGAGGTGTACCGGCTCGAGGCGGACGACCTCTACCTCACCGGCACGAGCGAGGTGGCTCTCGCCGGCTACCACGCCGACGAGATCCTCGACGTCTCCGCCGGTCCGCTGCGCTACGCCGGCTGGTCGACCTGCTACCGCCGCGAGGCGGGCAGCCACGGCAAGGACACCCGCGGCATCATCCGCGTGCACCAGTTCGACAAGCTCGAGATGTTCAGCTACATCGACCCGGCGGACGCCGAGGCGGAGCATGCGCGGCTCCTCGCGATGCAGGAGGCGATGCTCACCGACCTCGGGCTCGCCTACCGGGTCATCGACACCGCGGCGGGCGACCTCGGCACCTCCGCGGCCCGCAAGTTCGACGTCGAGGCCTGGGTGCCGACGCAGGGCGCGTACCGGGAGCTCACCTCGACCTCGAACTGCACGACGTTCCAGGCTCGACGGCTGAACATCCGCTACCGCGCCGAGAGCGGCCGCACCGCGCCGGTCGCGACGTTGAACGGCACCCTCGCGACCACCAGGTGGATCGTCGCGCTGCTGGAGACGCATCAGCGCGCCGACGGCTCCGTCGCGGTGCCGGAGGTGCTGCGCCCGTACCTCGGCGGCCTCGAGGTGCTCGAGCCGGGCTCGTGAGCGACGGGACCGACGGCTTCCGCCTCATCGCGCTCGACATCGACGGCACGGTGCTGCACGAGGACGGCACGGCGTCCCCGCGCGTCCGCCGCGCGGTCCGGGCCGCGGTCGAGGCCGGGCACGAGGTGATGCTCGCGACCGGCCGATCGGTCGCCACCACCCTCCCGGTGCTCGAGCAGCTGCGGATCGAGCCGGAGTACGTCGTCTGCTCCAACGGCGCCATCACCCTGCGCCGCGATCCGTCGTCGGAGGTGGGCTACCGACGCGAGTTCGTGGAGACGTTCGATCCGGCGGACGTGCTCACGACGATCAGCGGTGCGCTGTCCGACGCCCGGTACGCGGTCGAGGACGAGACGGGCTTCTTCCGCTACACCGAGGCCTTCCCGCAGGGCGCCGTCGGCGGGACGAGCAAGCAGGTGCCGTTCGAGGACCTGCTGCACGTCGAGGCGACGCGCGTGGTCGTCATCTCGCCGAACCACGGCACGGAGGAGTTCCTCGCGGTCGTCGAGCGGATGGGCCTGCACCGGGTCAGCTACGCCGTCGGCTGGACGGCGTGGCTCGACATCGCCCCCGACGGGGTGAACAAGGCGACCGCCATGGAGCGGGTGCGGGAGCGGCTCGGGGTGCCGCGCCGGTCGGTGGTCGCGGTCGGCGACGGGCGCAACGACATCGAGATGCTCGAGTGGGCTTCGAGCGGCGGGTGGGGCGTCGCGATGGGGCAGGCGCCCGCCGACGTGCAGGCCGCCGCCGCATCCGTGGCCGGTCCGGTCGCCTCCGACGGGCTCGCTGTCGTGCTCGAGTCGCTCGTCTGACGCCGCCCGGGACCATGCGGCGCCGCGTCGCGCGATACCGGCGCCGCTTCTCCGGCCGGCGCACGGCACCGTGGCCGTGGGGGGGGGCGCGCCCCCCCCCCCCCGCCGGCGGGAGGGGCCGCCCGCGCGGCGCCCCCCCC
>JBQCCU010000284.1:0-2427 GCA_051961935.1 Amnibacterium sp.
CGCCGTCCCCGTCGCGCTGTCCGGCTGCACCGGGTCCAGCAGCGGCTCGGGCGGCGGGGCGGCGGCCGGGGCGGGGGACTCGGTCGGGTCCGGCGCCGCGAAGAGCTCCGGAAGCGCCGGGCGGTCCACCGCCGACCGCTCGGTCGTGACGACCGGGAACCTCGACCTGACCGCCCGCGATCCGATCGGCACGGCCGAGGCGATCGCGACGATCGTCACCGGCGGCGGGGGCCGGGTGCAGACCCTGGACGAGCGGCCGAAGGGCGAGGCCTCGGCGGACCTGACGGTCCGCATCCCCTCCGCGGTGTTCGACTCGACCCTCGCGACGATCGAGCACCGGGCCACCGTCCGCACGGTGAGCGTCCGCAGCACCGATGTGACCCCACAGGTGACGGACTACGGCGTCCGGATCGCGAACCTGCGCGCGTCGATCGCCCGGCTGCAGGTCCTGCTCGCGCGGGCGGCCGACACCGCGTCCCTCGTCGCGATCGAGTCCAGCCTCACGACCCGGCAGACGGACCTCGAGCAGCTGCTCGCGGAGCAGAAGGACCTCACCGACCAGGTCGCCTACGCCACCCTCGGCATCACCATCGAGACGCCGCCCGTCTCGCGGCCGGCGCCGCCGAGCACGTTCGTCACCGGCTTCCTCGCCGGGCTCGCCGCCCTCGGCGGTACGGCGGCCGCGCTCGCCGTCGCGCTCGGCGTGATCCTCCCCTGGGGCGTCGTGGCCGGCCTGCTCGCCCTCGTGACAAGGTGGGGCGTCCGGATGCTCCGGCGTCGCCGTACGCCGGCACCCGGCGCGTGACCGCGATCGCGATCGGAGGCGGCGTGGCGGTGGAGGCCGACCGGGCGGAGGCGACCGCGCCGTCCGACCGGGTGCTGCTCGCCGCCTCGGGGCGCGTCGCCGAGGCGGCCTTCGCCCAGGTGATGCGCCGCCACAGCGCCGTCGTCTACGCGATCGCGGTGCGGCGGGTGGGGGCGGTGACGGATGCGGAGGAGCTCGTGCAGGACGCGTTCGTGCTGCTCTGGACGAAGCGGGCCCGCCTCCGCTTCGTCGGCGACTCGGCCCTGCCGTGGCTGATCGTGACCGTGAAGCACCTCGCCGAGAACCGCCGGCGTGCGCTGCAGCGGCGGCAGCGGTACGAGGCCGCAGCCGCATCGCCCGCGGCCGCGCCCGGTCGGCCGGAGGACCTCGTCGACGACGTCGTGCAGGCGGCCCTCGACCGGCTCGCTCCGCTCGACGCGCTCATCGCCCGCCTGTGCCTGGTCGAGGACCTCGGCTACGCGGACGCGGCGCGCCGGTCGGGCCTCAGCGAGGCGGCGGTCCGCAACCGGCTGAGCCGCACCCGCAGCCGGCTCCGCACGGAGCTCGCCGCCGAACGGAGTGACCGATGAGCGGCATCCGCCCGACCGATGAGCGGCTGCGGGCCATCGAGCAGCGCGTGCTGACGCGCATCCGCCGTCGAGCCGCGATCCGGTCCCGCATCGCCTCCGGCGCGGTCGTGGCCGCGCTCGTCGTCGGCACGGTCGTGCTGCTGCCCCCGGCCCTCGGGACGCTGACGACGAGCGCCGGGTCCGCCGCCGGGGGCTCCGCCGCCTCGGACGCGAAGGGCGCTGCTGCGGGATCCGCCCCCTCGATCCGCTGCCACCTCGGCGGCGAGGGCACCACGCTCGTCCCCCTTCCGGCCCGGCCGTCCGCGCGCACCGTCGCGGCCGCCTGCACGCGCGCCGCGGCCCGGCCCGGCCCGACCCCGGGCTCGACGGCGTTCGTGGCCTGCCGGGACGCGGACGGCACCTGGGAGGCGTTCCCCGAAGCCGGGTACGGGGATGCCTCCTGCACCCGCTCCCGCTGACCACGCACGCCGAGCGCATCGGATGCATGCAGCGGACCATCAGCGGGATCCCCGAGAGTTCCCACATGAGCTTCCCCGCCGAGAACATCCGCCTCTGGGCCGGCCACGACATCGTGGACGCGAAGGGCGACAAGATCGGCTCGATCGAGTCGATCTACTACGACACCTCCGCCGACGAGGCCGCCTTCGCCGGCGTGCAGATCGGCCTCGTCGGCAAGAAGCTGATCTTCGTGCCGCTGCACGGCGCCGTCGTCGCCCCCGGGTACGTGAAGGTGCAGGTCGACAAGAAGCTGGCCCGCGAATCGCCGTCGATGGCGGTCGACGGCGAGCTCACCCGCGACCAGGAGTCCTCGGTGTTCGCCCACTACGGGCTCCCCTACTCCGCGACCGGCACCGAGCGGCGCCTCGGCCGGCGCTGACCGTCAGGAGCCGGCGGCCTCCGTCGTCTCCCGCATGTCGAACCGGTAGTCCTGAGGCACCGGCCGATCCGGCGTGACCTCGCGCCACAGCGTCGCGAGGGAGTCCTCCCCCTCGCGGATGTCGGGGACGACGAGCCCGCCGTCGAGCAGCGCCG
>JBQCCU010000285.1:0-4306 GCA_051961935.1 Amnibacterium sp.
CTTGCGACAACCCGGGCGTCTTAAGTCGCCCGGGATGTCGTTTCCCGCCCGGATGCGGGGAGCCGCGGCGCGGTGCCGCGCCGCGCGCTACTCCACGGCGGAGAGGCGGGGGCGGTCCACGACGAGCTCCGGGGCCGTCAGCGGGCGCGGGAACGTGTCGATGGGGGCCGGCTCGGGGAGCACGGCGGACTCGTCCATCCGGCCGATCTGCCTGGCGGTGACGAGCACGCGCGTCTCGAGCGTGCCGACGAACTCGTTGTAGGCCCCGACCGAGCGCTCGAGCGCCCCGCGCAGTTTGTCGGCCTTGGTCGCGAGGGTGCCGATGCGGTCGTAGAGGGTGCGGGAGAGGTCGAACAGGCGCCGGGCGTCGTCCGTCAGCGCCTGCTGGGTCCAGGTGTAGGCGACCGTGCGCAGCACCGCCCACAGGTTCACGGGGGAGGCGAGCGCCACCCGCTTGCCGAACGAGTAGTCGAGCAGCGACGGATCCGCCGACAGGGCCGCCGACAGCAGCGACTCCGACGGCAGGAACGCCACCACGAACTCGGGGCTGTCGAAGTCCGCCCAGTACCCCTTCGCCCCGAGGGCGTCGATGTGGGCGCGCACCGCCTTCACGTGGTCCTTCAGCAGCGCGTCGCGCCGAGCGCCCTCGAGCCCGGTCGCGCCGGCCGGGATCTCGCTCGCCTCGAGGAACGCGGCGAGCGGCACCTTCGCATCGACCGCGATGCACTTGCCCTCGGGCAGCCGCACGACCAGGTCGGGCCGGCGCACGCCGTCCTCGTCGCGGCTCGTGACCTGCATGTCGAAGTCCACCCGGTTCGTGAGCCCGGCCGCCTCGACGAGCCGGCGCAGCTGCGTCTCGCCCCAGGCACCGCGCACCGAGTTGCTGCGGAGCGCGGAGGCGAGCGACTCCGCCGTCGCCCGCACCTGCTCCGCGGAGGAGCGCGTCTGCAGCAGCTGCTGCTCGATCGCCCCGTACTGCTGGGCGCGCTGCTGCTCGAGCTCGCTCACCTTGCCCTGCATCGTGCGCAGCGTCTCCTGCACCGGGGCGAGCGCGGCGAGCACCCGCGACTGCTCGCGGTCCCGGTCGACGAGCTCGCGGTTGCGGTCGGCCTGGTCCGCCAGCTGGCGGCGGAGCGCGCCGATCGTCGCCTCGTGGCTCGCGAGCTCCGCCTGCAGGTCGGCCAGCTCCGCCGCCGTCTCGGTGCGGGCGCGCAGCAGGTCGTTCTCGTGGCGGGCGACGGCGAGTCTCGGGTCGCCGCCGCGGAGCCGCAGCGCCGCGGCCAGCGCGCCGAGCGCCGCACCGACCACGAGGCCGACGACGAGGAGCAGGACTTCCATGCGGGAACGGTGGCAGGGGCCTCCGACACCGCCTGCGCGACCCTCTTGAAAGAACTGCTTCGAAAGAGTACTTTCGACGCATGCCGCAGCCGCCAGAAGAAGACGACGGACCCCGCCGGATCGAGGACGCGACGACCCTGCGGGCGCTCGCGCATCCCGTGCGCCTCGCCCTGATCGAGCACCTCACGGTCCGCGGGCCGTTGACCGCGACCGAGGCCGCCGAGCTCGTGGGGGAGTCGCCGAGCGCCTGCTCCTTCCACCTCCGCCAGCTCGCCAAGTACGGCTTCGTGGAGGAGGCAGGCCAGGGCGCCGGCCGCCGGCGGCCGTGGCGGATCACCAGCATCGGCATGACGATCGACTCCGACGCCGGCGACCCGGCCGCTCGACGCGCCGGGGCGGAGGTCGTACGACTGCTGCGCGACCGGCAGCTCGAGCGGTACCGCCGCTGGGCCGCGGAGCGCGCCTCGTGGCCGGAGCAGTGGCGCCGGGCCGCCATCGACGACGAGTACGCCTTCTGGGTCACCCCTGAGGAGCTCGACGCGCTGCACGAGGAGCTCGGCGCGCGGCTGTTCGCGCTCGGCAGGGAGCGGCTGTCCGATCCGGCGAGCCGGCCGCCGGGCGCCCTCCCCGTCGAGCTGCTCCTGCTCGCCTACCCGATCGAGGGGACGCAGCCGTGAGAGCGCTCCTGCGGGACCGAGACGTGCGGCTGCTGATCGGCGGTCAGACCGTCTCGGCGTTCGGCGACTCGGCCTTCTTCCTCGCGTCCGCCGTGTGGGTGCAGGCGCTCACGGGATCCGTGCCGCTGGCCGGGCTCACCTTCTTCTTCCTCATCGCGCCCTCCGTGCTCGCGCCGCTCGCCGGCCTCGCACTCGATCGGCTTCCGCGCCGTGCGCTGCTCGTCGCGGGCAACCTCGCCACCGCGGTGCTGCTCCTGCTCCTGCTCCTGGTCCACGACGCGCACGACGTCTGGCTCATCTGGGCCGTGATGGCCGGCTACGGCTGCTCGTCGCAGCTGCTCGGCGCCGGCGCCTCGGCCCTGCTGCCGGATGTGGTCCCCGTGGAGCGGCTGGGGCAGGCCAACGCGCTCAACCGGTCGCTGCGGGAGGGTCTGCGGATCATCGCCCCGGCGTTCGGCACCGGGCTGTTCGCGGTCGCCGGGGGCGGTGTCGTGGCGATCGTGGACGCCGCCACCTTCGTGCTCGCCGCCGCGGCGCTGCTGCTCCTGCGAGTCCACGCCGTCCCAGGGCCGAAGGAGGCGCATCCGCCCCTGCTCCGCTCGCTGTCGGCCGGGTTCGTGCACCTCGCATCCGTGCGCGTGCTCCGGCGCACCGCCGTCGCGCTCGGCCTCGTGCTGCTCGTCGTGGGCTTCCTCGAGAGCGCCGGCTTCGCGCTCATCGTGCAGGGTCTGCACCGCCCCGCCGCGTTCGTCGGCGTCACTCAGGTGGCGCAGGGCGTCGGCGCGGTGCTCGGCGGGGTCGCGGCCATGCGACTGATGCCCCGGATCGGCGAATCGGCCCTCGCGGTGCTCGGCGCGCTCGCGATCGGGATCGGCTGCTGGATCTGGGTGCTGCCGCCGAGCCTCGCCTCCGCCCTGATCGGCGCGGTGGTGCTCGGCGCGGCCTTCCCGTGGCTGCTGGTGGGCGCGGAGACCCTGGTCCAGCTCCGCACGCCCAACGCGCTCCTCGGTCGCGTGTTCGGTGCCGTGGAGGTGGTGTCGAGCGTGCCGCAGACCGTCTCGATCGCGGTCGGCGCCGGGGCCGTCGCGGTGCTGCCGTACGCGGCCGTCATCGCGATCGTCGCGGTCGTCTGCACCGGCACGGCGATCTGGCTGCACGTGGGCCGGAGGGAGCCGGCTCCGGCGGCGGCCTAGGTGTGCTGTCCAGGCAGGTTGGTCAATCTGCTGATGGGTGTGGCGCCGCCGATTCCGGTGTGGGGCCGGTGGTGATTGTAGGAATGCAGCCAGGCGGGGAGGGCTGCTCGGCGGGCTGATTCGCTGTTGTAGTGCTTCGAGTAGGCCCAACCGTCGGCGAGGGTGCGGTGGAACCGTTCGATCTTCCCGTTCGTCTGCGGCCGGTAGGGGCGGGTCCGCGTGTGCTTGATGCCGAGCTCGGCGCAGGCACTCCGCCAAGCGTGGGAGCGGTAGGCGGATCCGTTATCGGACAGCACCCGCTGGACGGTGACGCCGCGGGCGGCGAACCAGGACACCGCGCGGCGGAGGACGCCGATGGCGGTGTCAGCCCTCTCATCGCTGTGGATCTCCGCATAAGCGACGCGAGAGTGGTCGTCGATGACGGTGTGAACGAACGCGGTGCCCATCAGCACGTCGCGGGTTCTGCTGCGTGGCTTGCCGGGCGTCGCGGCCCGGTTCCGGTCGCCTTGGAACCGGCCGACGTAACGCCAGCCGCCGCCGTCGGGGATGTTGCCGAGCTTCTTCACATCGACATGGATCAACGCGCCCGGGCTCTCATGCTCGTAACGCCGGGCCGGCTCACCGGTCTTCACATCGACATGGGAGAGCCGGTTGATCCGGCAGCGAGTCAGCACGGCGTGAACGGTCGAGGCCGGCATGTCCAGCTTCGCGCCGATCCCGACCGGACCCAGCCGCTGCTTCCAACGCAGATGCACGACCTTGCGGACCAGTCGCTGCGGGGTCCTGTTCGGGCTGGAATGCGGCCGCGACGACCGATCCTGCATCCCGCCAGCGCCCATCTCCAGGAACCGCTTCGACCATCGGTCAGCAGTCCGCCACGAGACCCGGAAGAAGCGGGCGGCCTCGGCGACCGTCCACCCCTCCTCGTGGACCTTCCGAGCCAGCCGGAGCCGTTGGACAGGTGTTAGAGCAGCATTACCGTGAGACACGAGGACCTCCTGGTCTCGGTCGGGGAACTAGACAGCTCCACCTTCAACCGGGAGGTCCTCACACGTCTACCGACAGATCACACCTCGACCAACGTCCCTGGGCAGCACA
>JBQCCU010000286.1:0-3068 GCA_051961935.1 Amnibacterium sp.
GTCGTGCGAGATCATCAGCACTGTCTTCTTGGTCGCGCTGATCTGTCGCTCGAGCGCGAGCTTGGCGGGGACGTCGAGGAAGTTGTCGGGCTCGTCGAGCAGCAGCACCTCCGCCGGACCCGACAGCAGCGCCTCGAGCACGAGCCGCTTCTGCTCGCCGCCCGACAGCGTCGCGGCGCGACGGTCCCGCGCCCGGTCGTAGGGCAGGTGCAGCGCCTCGAGGGTCGCGGAGTCCCAGCGGACCTCCTCGTCGTAGCCGCCGACGTCGCCCCAGTCGGCGAGGGCCTGGCCGTAGGCGATCCCGGCCCGCTCCGAGCCGTCCTCGAGCATCGCGCGCTCGGCCGCATCCATCCGCTCGGCCGCGGCCTGCACGGCGGGCGGCGCGGTGGTGAGCAGCAGGTCGCGCACCGTCGAGGAGTCGCGGACGGTTCCTATGAACTGCCGCATCACCCCGAGCCGCCCGGATGCCCCGCGGCTGCCGGCCTGCAGGGGCACGCGGCCGTCGAGCAGGGCGAGCAGCGTCGACTTCCCGATGCCGTTGGGGCCGACGAGGCTGATCTTGCGGCCCTCGCCGACGCGCAGGCTCACGTCGCGCAGCAGGGGGCGGCCGTCCTCGAGGGCGTGGTCGCAGTGGGACAGCTCGATGTGGGCCATCGGAAGGGGCTCCTCAAGGGGGCGCCCGGCGGTTCGACCGGTGCTACCGGAATCTCCGCAGCCGACCACCGTGCCAGACGGAGGGCGGGGAGCGCCAGTGGGCGGCCCGATCGATGCGACGCGGATGGCAGGATCGGCCCCATGACCACGCCGTTCCCGCTGCCCGATGGGCGCATCCTCGACCTGTCCGTGTCCGGCCCCGAGGGCGGCGTCCCGTTCGTGATGCACCACGGCACGCCCGGCTCGCACCACGTGCCGAAGGACCTCGAGCGGGCCGTGCACGAGCGCGGGATGCGGATGGTGTCCTGGTCGCGCCCCGGCTACGGCGGCTCGACGCGGCAGCCGGGCCGCACGGTCGTCGACGTCGTCGCCGACACCCGCGCCGTGCTGCAGGGCCTCGGCGCGGAGCGCTGCGTGGTCGGCGGCCGCTCAGGCGGCGGTCCGCACGCGCTCGCCTGCGCCGCGCGGTTGGACGAGGCGGTCTCCGTGCTCGTCGTCGCGGGGGTCGCCCCGTTCGAGGCGGAGGGCCTCGACTTCCTCGCCGGGATGGGGCAGGACAACCTCGACGAGTTCGGCGCGGCCCTCGAGGGCGAGGCCGCGCTCCGGCCCTACCTCGACGCGCAGCGCGGGGCGCTCGCCGAGATCCGGCCGGCGGACATCATCGGCGCCATGTCCAGCCTGCTGCCCGAGGTGGACCGCGCGGTGCTCACCGACGGCCTCGCCGCGGAGCTCGCGGAGAGCTTCCACGAGGCCGTCCGCCTCGGCGTCGACGGCTGGCTCGACGACGACCTCGCGTTCGTCGCGCCCTGGGGCTTCTCGCTCGCCGAGATCGCGAAGCCGGTGGCGATCTGGCAGGGCTCGCTCGACCTGATGGTGCCCTACTCGCACGGCCAGTGGCTCGCCGAGCGGGTGCCGAACGCCGACGTGCACCTCATCGAGGGGCAGGGCCACCTCTCCGTCGCGCACGGCGACATCGACACCGCCCTCATCCTCGACGCGCTGACGGCCCCGCTCGCGGCCTGACGCACACGGCTGTTGCCACGTTCTGCGGGTATGGCGCCTCCAACCCGCAGAAAGTGGCAACCGTCAGTCGGCGTGCCGGAGGCAGGTGGCCGCGAACGGGCGCGCCGCGAGCCGGGCGTCCGGGATCGGGGTGCCGCAGACGACGCACCGCCCGTAGGTGCCCGCCTCGACCCGGGTCAGCGCCGCGTCGATCTGCGTCAGTCGCGCCCGCGCGGCGGCCCGGAGCGCATCCGCCTGCGACCGCTCGAACGCGATCGTGGCGCCCTCCGGATCGTGCTCGTCGTCGGTGTTCGCGTCCGCCCGCGCGGCGGTCACCGCGTCGATCCGCACGCCGAGCTCCGCGAGGGAGCCGACCGTCTCCGCGCGCAGCGCCTCGAGCAGGCGCCGGGCGTCGTCGTCGTTCAGCCGGCCGCCCGCGCGGGCTCGGTGCTCGCCCACAGATCCGCGCCCGTCGTCGGCACGCCCGCGGCGACGGCGGCCGTCCAGTCCGTGGTCGGCACCACCGCCGCGAAGCCGGAGTGCAGCACGAGCAGGCTCGTCTCGTGCAGCGACCGCGCGGAGATCGTGCCGGACGGCGTCGCGAGCGGCAGCGTGCCCGTCGCATCCGCCAGCACCTCGACGAGCAGACCGCGGTCGGCCGCGTCGCGCGCCGTCGACTCGTCGCAGTGCTGCGTCATGTACCCGGCGATCGTGACCGTGTCGACGCCGAGGTCGTCGAGGCGCTCACCGAGGTCGGTGCTCGCGAAGCACGACACCGTCTGCTTGGTCAGCAGCAGGTCCCGCGGGCGCCCGGCCACCGTCTCGTGCAGCTCGACCCCGACCGACCCGGCCGCGAAGACCGGCGAGTCCGCCTCGTCGACGTGCTGCACGACGATCACGGGCACGCCGGCGCTGCGGGCCGCGTCCATCGCGGCGGCGATGTTCGGCAGGCTCGTGGTGAGCGGGGGATACGCGATCGGGAGCGCCCCGGAGACGTACTCGTTCTGCACGTCGATCACGAGGAGCGCACGTCGCGGGTAGGACACGCCGTCGGGCATGGGGGAAAGCCTGGCATACGCCTGGGCGCTGCGCGCGCCTCCGTGCGCTCGGCGGAGCATCCGCTCCCGAGGGAGCACGACAGCAGGACGCGATCCGTTCGGCAGGACGAGACGGCCGGTTTCGTCCTGCTGAAGCGCTCTCGTCCTGCTGAGGTGCTCGTCGGTTCTTGGGCGTCAAGCGCCCAAAGCCTGCTCGCCGGTTCTTGGGCGTCACGCGCCCAAACCCTGCTCGTCAGTTCTTGGGCGTCAAGCGCCCAAACCCTGCTCGTCGGTTGTTGGGGGTCAAGCGCCCCAGAACTACAGCACGGCGAGCAAGAGCCGGTGCGCCGCCGCCGACTACACCATCCCGATCGT
>JBQCCU010000287.1:0-12736 GCA_051961935.1 Amnibacterium sp.
TCCCCCTGCTGTTCGGCCGCGCCGTTAAGATGGCCGACGTGAAGCACCGCGACGCCGTGTTCCTCGGCAGCCTCGACGACCGCAAGGCCGCCCGGCTGGTCTCCACCCGCTGATCCACCGGTCCCTGGCGCCGGACGGCGCCGGGAAGTAGCGTGCGGCGATGACGCCGCGCCCCCGGACCGCAGGACGGCGAGGGGCCGCGCCCGCGCTCCTCGGGGGCGCGACGGTGCTGCTGCTCAGCGCCTGCTCGCTCGGCTCGCCCACCACGACGCCGACGCCGCCCGGCACCACCACCTCGGCCGCCGCACCGACGCCGTCCGCCACCGTGCCGGTGGTCGCGGGCGACTCCCCGCGGGCCGCCGCGCTGGCCTACCGCACGGCGGTCGCCGCCGCCCTCGGCCACCGGCTGACCTACCTCGAGTACCTCTGCTCCGTCCCGAGCGGACGGGACGCCGCGACCGTCTTCGTGGCGGTGCACGAGCGCACGTCCTGGGACTCCGGGCGCAGCACGCTCGACGCGGTGCTCGCCCAGCCCGTGCGGCCCGTCGCGCCGGGCGCGTACCGCCCCGGCCCCGCCGTCCCACTCAGGAGCGTGCGCGACGGCCGCCTCGGCGGCGACGCCATCATCGGGCTGGTGGGGTCCGACCACCGCTGCTCGGCGAGCTACATCGGAGCGCCGGCCACGGGCTGATCGGCCGCCCGCTCCGCGCTGCCGCCCAGCAGCGCGAGCAGCCCGTCCGCGAGCGCCTCCGCCCGCTCGTGGGTGCGCCGCACGGCCGCCGCGTGCACGGCCGGTGCGAGGCCGTGCCCGTCGACGAGGTCGAGCGGATCCGCCGCCGGCTCCTCCCGGCGCCGCCGGAACAGGCCCCGCCGCGCCGGCTCGGGCTCCGGCATGGGGATCCGGCCGCGTGATGCGTGGAGCAGCGCCGCGACCTCCCGCAGGTCCGTCGGACGCGGCACCTCCCCGTCCGCCACGCGCTGCGCCGCGATCGCCGCGAGGGCGGCGGCCTCCGCGATCGTGAACACGCGGCTCTGCGACCCGGGCGCGGAGCGGACGACCGCGCCGCGGTGCTCCCGCTCGGCGGTGACGACGAGGTCGGCCGCGGCCACCACCGCCGGATCGAGCGGACGCGAGCGGTGCAGGTGCGCGAAGCCGTCGTCCCCGGCCTCGGCGTCCGAGACGTCGCACATCGCCTGCTCCGGCGTCGCTCGGGTGCCGGCGCTCACCACCACCGCATCCGCGAGCGGACCGGCGGCGAGCCGCCGGGACAGCACGGACTGGACGAGCGGTGATCGGCAGACGTTGGCGGTGCACACCACGAGCAGGACCGGACCGGACGGCGTGCTGTCGGTCACCGCGTCTCCCTTCCGCGGCCGGCGCCGCGCGCGATCAGCATCGCACGCGGGGGAGGAGCGTCAGCTGGTCGGCTGCGCCGTCGCCTGCTGGGAGCGCCGCACGACCCGGCGCGGGGCGGCCACCGGCTCCTCGCCGGGCCAGCCGTCGAAGACGTCCTCACCGTGCGTGAACCGGAACCACCGAACCCGGATTCGTGTGAGCACGCGCGACCCCTTCGCCCTCGGCCCTGACGTTGGCGAGCGGTCGACCGCGGCGCGCGCGGGACCACTCGGCGATCAGGATGCCGGATCGCTGGACGGAGTCGCGGCAGCGGCGTCGGCGTGCCGCCGATCCGGCCCGCGGCGTCGCCGCATCCCGGGCAGCAGGCCGGCGATGGTGCCGAGCATCGAGGCCTCCTCGGCGAACGCCCGGCGCCCCACCAGCACGACGAGCGCGGTGGCGGCCAGCACACCGAGCACGATCGCGGCGAGGGTGGCGACGAGGGAGTGCAGCGGTTCCGTGGCCCAGCGCAGCAGCACCGCGACGGCGATGACGCCCGCGGCGAGCGGGAGGTACCGCAGGTAGGCCACGCCGAGCTGCGCCCACAGGCCGCGGGAGACCTTCGCGGAGAACGCGATCATCGTCAGCCAGTGCAGGGTGATCGCGATCGAGGCGCCCGCCGCGACGCCGACGACGCCCCATCGGCTGCCGATGAGGCAGCCGAGCACGACCTCGCCGGCGTACAGCCACTGCCGGGTGGAGCCGCCGAGCACCGCGCCGCGGGCACGGGTGAACGAGCCGCTGATCTTGTACGAGGTGCGGGGGAGCAGTACGAGCGCGAACAGCTGCAGCGGCGCGACGACGGCGTGCCAGCGCGGGCCGAGCAGGATGCCGACGATCTCCGGCGCGCCGACGAACAGCATCACGCTCGCCGGCACGGTCGCGAGCGCGACGAAGGCGCACGCGGCGACGTAGGCCCGCACCATCCGCGGCGGATCCCCCTGCACCCGCGACATGGCGGGGAAGAGCACCTTGTCGGCGACCCCGCCGATGAGGTTCGCGGGGGAGGCGAGCAGCTGGTACGCGCGGCCGTAGACACCGAGGGTGGTGGTCGGCAGCCGGTTCGCGACGATGAAGTTGTCGCCGTTGATCGCGACCCAGCTGCCCACCTGGCCGAGCGAGTACGACAGCCCGAACTTCAGCAGCCCGCGCGCGTTCTCGATCAGGATGCGCGGTGACTGCCAGTGCCAGCGCACGCGGCTGAGCGCGAAGTAGCCGACGGCGGTGAGGGCGGTGTCCATCAGCTGGCCCCAGGCGAGCGCGAGCGCGCCGGCGCCGAGGACCGCCAGCGTGATGCTGACGCCCACGTAGCCGACCGCGTAGGAGCTGAGATCGACCATCGCGAGCTTGCGGAACTTCAGGTTCCGCTGCAGGAGCCCCATGGGCACGATCGTGAGGCCGGTCAGCGGCAGCTGGAACGCGAGCAGGCGGATGACGCCGGACGACGAGGGCAGCCCGACCAGCAGGTTCAGCCAGGGCGCCAGCAGCCAGAACACCGCGCCGAGGGCGAAGGTCGTGACGACGGAGAACGTGAGGGCCGCGGTCGCCTGCTTGTCCGTGAGGTCCGGCTTCTGCACGATCGCGGCGGCGACACCGAGCTGACCGAGCATCGTGGCGAAGGCGACCGCGAGCATCGAGGCGTTCACCACGCCGTACTCGTGCGGCGAGAGGATGTGCCCGAGCACGGCCAGGGAGCCGATCTGCAGCACCGCCTGGCCGCCGGCGGAGCCGAACGACCAGAGGAAGCCGCGGGTGGTGCTCCGGCGCAGGGAGCCCTTCCCCGGCGCCGGCACCGCCTCGGTGACCTCGCCGGTGTGCCGGCCGCTCATGACCGGCCTCGCAGGCGGCGGATGCGCCGCCCGGCGATGCGGCCCACCTCGGTGCGGCTCGCCCGGCCGAGGGCCGCGCGGCCCGCGAACACGAGGTACCAGCCGAGCTGCACCGCCGCCATCCGCGCGCGCAGCGCGACGGTGGGGCGGGCGGAGGCGAGCTCCGTGATCGACAGGCCGACGATCGCCGGATGGAAGGCGGAGCGCCGCACCCGCCGGTCGAACCGCTTGCGCAGCGGCAGCACCGGCTGATCGACGGTGGGATCCGTCGCGACGCCGCGGACGGACCAGTCCTCCTCGAGCGGCGGCAGCTCGCCCGGATACGGCTGGAAGAACTCGAAGTCGGTGACGAGCAGCCCGGCGCGGCGGTCGGAGAGCAGGTTGTGGCTCGTGAGGTCGAGGAGGAACCGGCCCTGCTCGCGGAGCGCGACCACGAACGCGGCGAGGCTCCTGGCGGCCTCGAAGGTGAGCTGCACCTCCTTCGTGCCGGGCAGCCGGCGCCGCACGTGGCGCCGGTCGTCCGTGTACAGGGGTGACAGCACCCAGTTCGGGCCCGCGTCGAGCTGCGTGGGCACGAGCCCGAGCGCCGCGAACCCGCTCCGCACCGCGAGCTCCCGCTCGAAGAACGGCCGGGAGCCCGGCCGGAACACCTTCGCGACCGACTGGCCGTGCAGCGGATGGTCGACGACGGCGACCTGCGCCCGCTTGCCGTTGAACGAGAGGTACCGCTCCACCGGGAACGGCAGCGCCACCTGCGCGTCGATGTCCGCGATCCGCCGGGCGAGGTCGTCGGTGACCTCCGGCTCGCCGAGCGCGGCGAGGTACTCGAGGCTCTGCCAGCCGTTGTCGGAGGAGTGCATCGGGTTGAAGCGGCCGGCCACGTCGACCTCGGCGGCGATGAGGTCCCGCACCGCCGTCTTGGCGAGGGTGCTCTTCGGGTTCACCACGTGTCCCGCGCCGTCCACCGCGAGGCGGTGACCGACGTCGTAGGCGAAGACGAGCGCGGCGGGGCCGCCGCCGCTGCGGGGGAACGGGCCGCGGCCCCAGTTGCCGCCGCGCACCTCGCCGGTGATGCGCCGGCGGAGCTCCTCCGACAGGGGCAGGGTGCGCAGCACCTCGAACCCGAACCGGTCGATGGTCTCCGCGATGCGCTCGACGTGCGCCTCCGCCTGCTCCCGGACGACGAAGACGATCAGCCCGCCGAACGGGCCGATGTCGGACCGCTCCGAGGCGAGCCGGAGCGCCAGCCAGTCGTTGCCGCGCTGGAAGCGCTCGAGCGTGTCCGTGCCGGGCTTCAGCCCCTGGTCGGCGAGGTAGCGGTCGAGGCCCACGAGGGTGAGCTCCACGTCGCGGCCGGTCTCGGCGGCCAGCCGCTCGAGCGTCGCCCGGTAGTCGTGGTCCGGATTCGGCACCTCCGGCACCGCGTCGGCGGCGGTCGCCGGCAGGCCGGACGCCGCGCCCTTGTGGTAGACGGCGTGGAAGGCGAGCGAGTGCAGGTGATCGACGGGGGAGGGGACGCGGTAGCGCCCCTTCAGCAGCACCGCGCCGTCCAGCACCTGATCCGCCAGCCGCTTGCCGAGGTACGGCATCCCGCGGAAGTCGGTGCCCGGCAGGCCGCTCGCCGTGTACAGGTCGAGCTTCTGGGTCGCCGGGAACGGCGCGTACGGCTCGAGCAGCGCCGCGACCGCGTCCAGGTCGTCGTCGCCGATGAGCAGGTCGATGTCCTCGTTCGGCTCGACCGCCGGGAGCGTCTCGAACCAGCGGAGCACCGCGTAGCGCACGCCCGCCTCGTTCAGCCGGGCGAAGAAGTCGTCGACGGACATCCCGCGCTTCAGGTACCGGCGGGCTGCGGGCGGTGCCTTCAGCACGCGCCGCTCGAGATTCCTTAGCGAGCGACGGATCGTCGCCGGTGCGCCCCCCACGCGGACTCCATTCGGGTGCCCGGACGGATGCGTCCGGAATGTGTCGGGAGCGGGGCGGACCGTGCCGTCCCGCTGCTGTCGGATCCGAGCTGGGTGACTCGGTCGGGTGTCGGCAGCCCGTCCAGTCTCCCAACACCGGGGGATGGGACCTGTCCCAATTTCTGGGGGTGGCCCCCCGGCAGGGAAGGGTCCTCCGGCTCTTGCGAGCCGGAGGACGTCCTTCCGCCGGAGCCGGATCAGGCCGGCTTCAGCGCCCGGACCCAGGCGGAGCCGCTGATCGAGGAGCTGTGGGTGAAGGTGCTGGTGCCGGTCGCGCCGGCCGTCGGGATCACCTTGTAGGCGAGGTCGACGTCCTTGCCGCCGTCGGACTCCCACGCCTCGGTCCAGCCGGAGGGCGGTGTGATCGTGATGGTCGCGGAGTTCACCCCGTTGCCGCCGATGAGCAGCGCGCCGTCGGTCACCGTCGTGACGGACGGCACCGTCTGCGGTGTGCTGCCGGAGGTGCTCACCTGAGTCGCCGCCTGGCTGTCCCACACCGTGGTCGTGTCGACGCCCTTGAAGTCCGTGATGCCGGCGCTCCACTTCTGCGATGCGGACAGCGTGAACGTGTAGCTGCCCGGCTCGCTGCCCGTCACCAAGTGGTAGTAGCTGAACACCGTGGTGTACGTGCCGTCCGCAACCGGTGCGGTCACGGCCAGCCAGCCGGTCGGCACGCTCGCCATCGTCGGGGCCTGGTTCGCGTTGATGCTCGCCACGAGCACGTCGCCCGTGCCCACCCCGGTCGGCGCGGGAACCGTCACCGCCGTGGTGGCGGTCGTGCCCTTCGCCGTCGACGACGCACCCACCGTGATCGAGCCGCCGCCCCCGCCCCCGGCGGTGCTGACGGTGATGGTGGCGGTGGCGTTGTTCGTGGACGGGCCCGTGCTGTTGGTGGCGACGAGCTTCACGGTGTAGGTGCCCGCGGCCGTGTAGGTGTGCGACGGGTTCTGCGTGGTGCCCTTGGCGCTGCCGTCACCGAAGTCCCACGACCAGCTGGTCGGGGATCCGGTCGAGGTGTCCGTGAACTGGACGGCCAGCGGCGCGGTGCCGCTCGTCGTGTTCTCCGTGAACGACGCCGTCGGCACGCTGCCCGTCGACCCTCCGCCACCGCCCGCAGCGGGCCGCAGCGGGCGAGCCCACGCGGATCCGCTGATCGAGGAGCTGTGGGTGAACGTGCTCGTGCCGCTCGCGCCCGCGGTCGGCATCGCCTTGTAGGCCAGGTCGACGCTCTTGCCGCCGTTCGCCTCCCATGCCTCGGTCCAGCCGGAGGGCGGCGTGATCGTGATGCTCGCGGAGTTGACCCCGTTGCTGCCGATCAGCATCGCGCCGTCCGTCACCGTCGTGACGCTCGGCAGGGTCTGCGGCGTGCTGCCGGACGTGCTCACCTGCGTCACCGCGGCCGCGTCCCACACCGCGGTGGTGTCGACGCCCTTGAAGTCGGTGATGCCGGCGTTCCACTTCTGCGACGCGGAGAGCGTGAACGTGTAGCTGCCGGGCTCGCTGCCGGTCACCACGTGGTAGTAGCCGAACACCGTCGTGTAGGTGCTGTCGGCCACCGGCGAGGTCACCGCGGTCCAGCCGGCCGGGGCGTTCGCGATCGACGGGGTGCCGTTCGCGTTGATGCTCGCCACGAGCACGTCGCCCGTGCCCACGCCGGACGGCGCCGGGATCGTCACCGCAGTGCTCGCGCTGCTGCCCGTGGCCGTCGAGGACGCGCCGGCCGTCACCGTGCCGCTCCCGCCTCCGCCGGATCCCGGCGACACGGTGATCGTCGCGGTCGCGTTGTTGGTGCTCGACCCGGTGCCGTTGGTCGCGACGAGCTTCACCGTGTAGGTGCCCTGCGTGCCGTAGATGTGCGACGGGTTCTGCGCCGAGCTGCCGGTGCCGTCACCGAAGTCCCACGACCAGCTGGTCGGGCTGTTCGTGGAGGTGTCGGTGAACTGCACCGTCAGCGGAGCCGTGCCGCTCGTCGTGTCCTCGGTGAACGACGCGGTCGGGGCGCTGCCCGTCGGGGCGGTCGCGGTGATCGATGCCGAGGCGGTGTTCGTGCTGGCGCCGGTCCCGTTCGAGGCGACGAGCGTCACCGTGTAGGTGCCGGCCGCGAAGACGTGCTGCGGGCTCTGCGCGGTGCTGGTGGTGCCGTCACCGAAGTCCCACGCCCAGCTCGTCGGGGAGCCGGTCGAGGTGTCGGTGAACTGCACCGTCAGCGGTGCGGTGCCGCTCGTCCTGTCCTCCGTGAAGGACGCGGTCGGGGCGGTACCGGTGGACCCGCCGCTCGTGGCCGGCTTCAGGGCACGTACCCACGCCGCACCGCTCACGGACGCGCTGTGGGTGAAGGTGCTCGTGCCGCTCGCACCGGCCGCCGGCATCGGCTTGTAGCCGAGGTCGACGTCCTGGCCGCCGTCGCCCTCCCAGGCCTCGGTCCAGCCCGACGGGGGCGCCAGCTTCGCGCTCGTCGAGTTGACGCCGTCGCCGCCGACGAGCATCGCGCCCGGCGTCACGGTCGTGACGCTCGGCACGGCGATCGAGGAGACCGAGGAGGTCGAGACCTTCGTCGCCGCGGCCGTGTCCCAGACCGCCGTCGTGTCGACGCCGTGGAAGTCGGTGATGCCGCCGTTCCACTTCTCCGCCGCGGAGAGGGTGAAGGTGTAGCTGCTCGGCTCCGCCGCCGCGGAGGAGACCACCTTGGAGTAGGAGAAGATCCGGGCGTACGTGCTGTCGGTGAGCGGGGACGTCACCGCCGTCCAGCCGGCCGGCGCCGTGATCGTCGGGTTCGCATCCGCGTTGATGTTCGCGACCAGCACGTCGCCGTCGACGACCGCCGTCGGCTTCGTCAGCGTGACCGACGTGGTCGCCGTGGAGGCGGTGCCGGTCGTCGACGACCCCGCCGTGACCGCGCCGCCGCCGCCACCGCCGGTGCCGCTGCCGACCGTCACGGCGTTCGTCTGCGTGCTCGTGCTCGCGCCCGCAGCGTTCGAGGCGGTGAGCGTCACCGTGTACTGCCCGGCGGCCGTGTAGGTGTGGGTCGGGCTCTGCAGCGTGCTCGTCGTGCCGTCACCGAAGTCCCACGACCACTGCGTCGGCGCGTTGGTCGAGGTGTCCGTGAAGGACGCGGTCAGCGGCGCGGGGCCGGTCGAGTTCGCGACCGTGAAGCTCGCCACGGGCTTGGTCGTGCTGCCGAGCACCTCGTCGGAGAACCAGTACCGGTGGTTCGTGTCGTTCGAGGCGAGCACCACGAAGCCGCTGGCGCTGTTGACGCTCTGCTTCGTGGTGGTCGGGTTGTTCACGTTGAGCGACGAGCCGTCCTCGATGATCGGCGTGCCGCGCCCGGTCGTCCACGACTGGGTGGCGCCCATGGAGGCGGTCTTCTCGTAGATCGCGCCCGGCGTCCCGGAGCTCGGGCACCCGGTGGTCCCGGCGTCCGGTCCGGTGACGACCACGTGCACCTGGTTGTTCTGCGTGTCGAGGATCAGCTGCGGCCGCGTCTCGCAGTCGACGATGCGGGAGACCGTGCTCGACTGGAAGGGCGTGCTCGCGCCCGGCGTGTAGGTGACCATCACGATGCCCGGCTGCGTGGAGCTGAGGCCGTAGGTGAGGTCGAGGCTCGTCTTCAGCACGGCGTAGACGCGGCCGGTCGAGTCCGACTGCAGCGTCTTCAGGTTCATGTGGTCGTCGGCGGTGTTCGTGCCGCTGCGCGCCGTGAGGATGTTCCAGGAGGAGTCCGCCGCACCGTCGGTGTGCAGCGCGAAGTAGACGTGGCTGCTCGCCTCGTCGCTCCACATCACGCCGATCTTGCCCTTGAAGGCCACGACGGCGGAGATGTCGTCGACCGAGGGGTGCGCGGCGCCCGGAAGCACGTACGGGGTGCCCCATCCGGTGCCGCCCGGGCCGGAGTGGTTCACGTACACCGTGGCCGTGTAGCCGGCGCTCGAGCTGCCCGAGATCTGCACCCACGACGACCAGATCTGCCCGAGCGTGTCCTCGTCGATGGTCAGGGTCTCGCTCGAGATGTTGTTGATGTTGACCGGGAAGCCCGAGTCGAGCGTGTAGGTGCCGTTCGTGTAGCTGTAGCGGTAGAGCTTGGCCGGGTTGCCCGTCTTGCCGGCGACCGGCGCCGTGCCCGTCGACACCGTGGCGTACTGGGCGGCGACGAAGAGGTGGCTGCCGTCCCAGAGCGTGTGGGTGAGCGCGGTGCTCCGTGTGTCTGTGGTGACGCGGGTGTCTACCCACGACTCGGTGCCGCGGTCGAGTCGCCAGATGTCCCAGCCCTTGCCGGAGGTCCACATCGTGGCCCACCAGGAGCCGTCGTTGTACCAGAGCTTGCTCTGCGGCTTGTCGGAGGTCGGCGGATTCGCGACACCGCTGTACGACGGCCCGACATGCCCGTAGCTCGTCGCCGCCATGGCCGGCGGAGCGACCAGCACGATCGCCGCCAGGGTGGCGAGGGTCGTCAGCAGTGCGGTGACCACCTTGGCGACGCGCGAGCGTCCGCCGTGAGACGACTGGGAATCGAGCGTCGAATCCAACACGGCCGGGTCCTCCGATGATGAACTGTCGAGACCGTGACCCGGCGCGCTTCGGGGAACGCCGGTCGTTACACGATCCGCCGCAGTTTCATGGCAGGCGCGCCGAGCGTCAACCTCTTTGCCCCCTATTCGGGGGGTGATGTACCCCGATGGGCGGCGTTTCGCGCTTTTCGGACGATCTGCCGCCGTTTTCGGGGCCCGTCCAGCGCCCGCCGCCGCCCCGATCCGCGCCCGACCCCACCCCGATCCGCGCCCGACCCCACCCCGGGTCTGCTGTCCGTGCGGACAACAGCTCGCGCTACAGCGGCCTCAGTCGTCCCTGCGGACACCACACCCCGGGGGGAGGCGCCCGGAGGTGCCGGAGAGGCGGCCGCCAGACGCCGGGAGGAGGGTCCCCGCTACGCCGTCAGGTGGGCGAACCGCACCGTCTTCGCGGTCGGCGCCGAGAACCGCCGCACGAACTGGTGCGCCGGGTCGAGGTTCGCGGGCGACCCGCCCTCGATGGTCTGGGCGACGCCCTTGGTGACCCGCTCGACCACGGCCACGCGGAGCGGTGCGACCGCGGGGGAGGCGAACGAGAACATCAGCGCGCCCGGCGCCGGCGTGCTGTCGATCCGCCCGTGCCGCTGCGCCCAGGAGTAGAGGGCGACCACGTTGTTCGTCTTCGGCGCGCCGTGCACGCCCTTCAGCAGCCACTCGACCCAGCCGGCGTTCCACTCCGTCAGCCGGTTGCCGAAGTAGATCTGCCACGGGCTGTTCGCGAGCGGCCGCCCGACCGTCGCGGCCGCCGCGGTCACGAGCGCGCCGGCCGTGCCGGTCGGCTTGGCCGTGCCGCTCTGCGCCGCGTCCGCGGTGGTGTGGTCGAAGCCGACCGACGCGGTGACGACGCCGCCGGCGACGACGAGCAGCGACCCGGTGGCCGTGACGAACGCGCGGCGCGAGAGCACCGCGACGTGGCGGCCGCCGCCCTGCCGGGCGGGCTCGGACTGCTCGATGCTGTGCTTCCCCATGTCAGGCCCTCGGTCCGTAGCGGTAGGACTTCGGATCCGCCTCGGCGACGGTCCGCGCGATCCTGTGGCCGGTGTGCCACAGGGTGACGGTCGGGATGCGGTCCACGACCCGGTAGATCTGCATGTCGGTGCGGAACGCCTGCGAGTCCGGCCGCAGCAGCACGCGGGGGAGCCGCGTCATGCCGTTCACGGTCACCGGCTGCACCGAGGTGGACTCGCCCTGGTTCACGTACGTCTCCATCCAGCCGCGCTCGATGGAGCTGGAGGCGTGGATGCGGAAGACGATGTCGGTCCAGCGGCCGCGGCGGAACGGGATCGCCAGCTGGTCGGCGGGGTCGCCCGGGTTCAGCGAGTTGCCCCGGATGTTGAACTCGTCGACCGGGTCGTCGATCGTGCGCCGGTGGGCGTGCAGCACGAGGGGGGAGCCCTGCACGTACGGCGGGCCGTAGAACTGGAAGCTCGCGAGGTAGCCGCTCGCATCCTTGCCCGCCGGGTTCGTCGGGTCGTTGCGCGGGTAGACCGACGGGAAGTCGGGCGGCGGGTAGAAGGCGAAGCCCACGCAGAACTCGTCGCCCTCGACGATGGTGCGCGGTCCCGACGACTGGAACCGCAGCGTCGTCTTCTTCGGCTGGTCGGGGTCGTTCTTCGCGCTGTTCGGGAGCACGACCTTGATCGCCTTGCGGTGCCGGCCGAGCACCGGGTCGTCGAGCAGCTGCGCGTGCCGGGCGCCGATGACCGTCGCGCCGTGGCTGCGCTTCCACTGCTCGAACGTGCCGTCGTACTTCGCCGACCAGGCGAGCTTGTCGCGCCAGCCGGAGTGCGCGGAGAGCGGATGCGCCTTCCGCGGCGTGTTCGCCGTCGTGACGTGGATCATCGTCGCGCGCACGAGCGCCCCGTCGACGACCGCGGTGGCGGTGATCCAGTACATCGCGTCGCCCGGGTTCAGGGCCGTCGGGTCCTCGAGGCTGCGCCGCGAGTCCCAGTGCACCCGCCACGTGCTGCCGCCGACGTGCGCCGCCGGCTTCGAGCCGATCGACGGGTCGCCGACCACGACGGTGACCGCGGACACGTGGGTGCCGCCCGTGACGGCGACGTCGACCGTGACGACG
The DNA here is from genome assembly GCA_051961935.1 of Amnibacterium sp. Lineage (GTDB taxonomy): Bacteria > Actinomycetota > Actinomycetes > Actinomycetales > Microbacteriaceae > Amnibacterium. The sequence continues at coordinate 11,832 of JBQCCU010000287.1, forward strand.
CCTCGGACGCGCTGATCGTTCGCCGGGGTGACGATCCGAATGGAGGCCATGCTCTTCTCCCGCTCGAGGGCTCCACGCCGTGGTGCAGATCGGCGGGGAAGCCGGATCCGGTGCCGCGGGCGCGGCCGGGATCGCGCACATCCTGGGACGGCGCCCGCGCCACGCCCGGGAACCACGCCCGCGTGGCGCGAAAAAGGTTGCGATTCGATGCACATCGGCGTGTCGTGGGATCGGCGAGACGCCGCGACCCCTGTCCCGCGGCCCCGTCGGCCGGAATACTGGTCGGGCCATGACGACCCGATCCGCCACGACGATGCCGCCGTGGCGGGGCGGATGCGCCGCGGGACGGGCGTCGTGACCCTCGTCAGCGTCGTCGTGCCCTGCTACCAGGTGGCGGACTTCCTCGAGCCGGCCGTGGAGCACCTGCTCCGCCAGACGCACACCGAGCTCGAGATCGTGCTCGTCGACGACGGATCGAAGGACGACACGGGCGCGCTCGCGCAGCGGCTCGCGGCCGCGCATCCGCAGGTCGTCGCGCTGTCGCAGCCGAACGCGGGGGCCGCCGCCGCCCGCGAGACCGCCGTGCGCGCCGCCACGGGGGAGTACCTCTGGTTCGTCGACGCCGACGACGACTGGCCCGACGACGCCGTCGCCACCCTCCTCGCCGCCGCCGAACCCGCGGGCGCCGACCTCGTCTGCGCGGGCGCCGAGTACCGGTTCCCCGACGGCCGGGTGCGGCCCGTCGGCCGCACCTTCACCGGCCCCATCGATCCGCGCGAGGCCTTCCGTCGGTTCCTGCTCGGCGAGATCACCGGGCACCTCTGGAACAAGCTCGTGCGCCGCTCGGTGGCCCTCGGCATCGAGTACACCCGCTCCCGGCACCACTCCGACCAGGCGATGGTCGC
>JBQCCU010000288.1:0-4031 GCA_051961935.1 Amnibacterium sp.
CGGAGGGGGGACCCCCCCCAACCAGTTTTGCGGGGGGTGGGGTGCCGCCGCGGGGTCCCCCCCTGTTCCCCTCACCGGGCGCGGGGTGGGTGGCGCGCGCCGGGCGCGCCCCCGACCCCTTCCTCCCCCGTCGCAGATCCACGGCGCGTGGCCGCACCGACGACCCGCGCCCGCCCTCGGAGGCACCCATGACATCCCCCCGCCGCGTCCGGATCGGCTACGCCGCCGGCGCCTTCGACCTGTTCCACGTCGGGCACCTGAACCTGCTCCGCGCCGCGCGCAGCGAGTGCGACTACCTGATCGCGGGCGTCGTCTCCGACGAGATGCTGCAGCAGACGAAGGGCATCACGCCCGTCGTCCCGCTCGCCGAGCGGCTGGAGATCGTCCGGCACATCGCCTACGTCGACGAGGCCAGGGCCGAGACCGTGCCGGACAAGCTCGACACCTGGCGCGAGATCGGCTTCACCCACTTCTTCAAGGGCGACGACTGGCGCGGCACGGAGAAGGGCGCGCGCCTCGAGGCCCGGTTCGCCGAGGTCGGCGTCGAGGTCGTGTACTTCCCGTACACGCTCTCCACGTCCTCGACCGCGCTCCGCCGTGCGCTGGCCGCGCTGACCGCGCAGGCCGCGCCGGTGTCCCTGATCTCGACGTGAGCCTCCCCCTGACGCGCAGGTGAACGGGGACGGAAGTCCCTCGTCGGATCCGGCACGGCCCATCTAGCCTGGCGGTACCGCGAGGGGGTGCCGTGTCCGCAGCCGACATCCGGATCAGCGTCGTCGTGCCGGCGTTCAAGGCGGCGGGCACGCTCGAGCGCCTGCTCCGCTCGCTGGATGCGCAGACGATGCCGCAGGAGGAGTTCGAGGTCGTCGTCGTGGACGACGGGTCGCCCGACGACACCCTCGAGACCCTGCACCGTCTGCAGCGGGACCGCCCGAACCTCGTCGCCCACCGCATCGACCCGTCGGGGTGGGCGAGCCGGCCGCGGAACGTCGGCACGGCGCTCGCCCGCGGCGAGTACGTGCTGTACATGGACAGCGACGACACGCTGTTCCCCGACGCGCTGCGGCGCTCCTACGACTTCGCGGCCGAGCACGACGCCGACGTGCTCAGCCCCAAGGAGTCGCAGACGAAGCAGCCCTGGTGGGGCATGGCGTCGTTCCGCGAGAACATCGCGAACCTCAAGGGCGGTGACGGGATCGAGGGCCTGCTGCCGATGACCCCGCACAAGCTGTTCCGTCGGGCGTTCCTCGAGGAGCACGACCTGACGTTCCAGGAGTCGGAGGACGGCAGGCGGATCCTCTGGGAGGACGTCCGCCTCGTCATGGCCGCGTACCGCCACGCGCGGGTGGTCTCGGTGCTCGCCGACACCCCCGTCTACCACTGGCACTCGAACGCCGGCAGCATCTCGAAGTCGTACGGCGCCAGGACCGAGGAGTTCTGGGACCAGGTCGAGGGCCTCCTGCAGTACATCCAGCACCTCTTCCCGGGCGCCGCGTTCGCGGCCGAGCGGGAGGCGATGCTGCTGCAGCAGTACAAGGTGCGCCTGCTCGGCCGGTTCACCACGCTCGCCGCGACCGCGCCGGACGAGGAGGTGCGGATGCCGTTCGCGCGGCTGCGGGACCTTCAGGCGCGGTACATGCCCGTCGAGCTCGACGCCCGGCTGGGCGTGCTCGACCGGAGCAGGGCCGAGCTCGTGCGGGCCGGCCGCCTCGACCTGCTCGTGCAGCTGGTCGCCGCGGACAAGGCGATCTCGAACGCGTCCACCGTGACCGGCGCGGAATGGCGCGAGGGGATGCTCCACGTGTCGACCAGGACCACCTGGTCGCGGCCGGGCGGCTCCCCCTTCGCGGCCGACGGGGACCGGATCGTGCGGGACCTCCCCGAAGCGGTCGCCGCCGCGCTCCCGCGGGAGCTCGTGGACGTCACGGATGCGCTCGCCTCGGTCACGGCGTCCGTCTGGATCCGCGATCCGAAGCGCATCATCACCTGGGCGCTGCCGACCACGTGGACCGCTCGGCTGGTGCGCACGAAGACGGGCGGCCGCACGGTGGAGATCGCGACCGAGACCGTCCTCGATCCCGAGCGGGCGCTGTTCGGGCGCCCCCTCGACCCGGCGCAGTGGGAGTTCTGGATCGAGACCGCCTGGATCGGCGCGCTCCGCCGCAGCCGCATGCGGTACAAGGAGGCACCCCGTGCGCTGCTGCGGGACGGGACGGTCGCGGAGCTGCGGCGGAACGACGAGAGCAAGCTCGTGCTCGACACGTCGGTCGGCCCCGAGCGCGCGCTGCGACTCGGCCGGCCGCCGGTGAACGTGTCGCTCGGGACGGTCTCCGCCTTCCGGATGCCCCTCCCGGCGCTCGAGGCCGTCGGCACGGTGGAGCTCCCCGCCGAGCTCCCCCTCGTCCCGGCCGACGGCCACGGCACCGCCGCGGTGATCCGCGGCCGGCTGGTGACCGACGGGACGGGCGTCCGGTTCGAGGGCTCCGGCCCGGTGGCGGCCGGGGACTACCGGATCGCCGAGCCCGACGGTGCCGTACTCACGGGCGGCCCCACGATCCGCGTCGGCCGCGGCGGCCGTGCCCGCATCCTGCGCGCGGTGCAGCCGTGGACCCGCGACCGGGTGGTCGCGGCGGTGCGACGGCGGTTGGCGGCGTACCGGGCCTGACCGAGGTGGCCCCTGGCCGCGTCAGCCGCAGGCGGTGCGCTGGATCGAGACCGCGACGGGCCGCACCTTCGGGGTGTGGCTCACCTGGAGCGCGCTCGACGGCGCCGTCCCGCCCGAGAACACGGCCTGGACGGACACGGACTCCCCCGGCCCCATCTTGATGCTGACGATGCCGACGGGACGGCCGAACAGCGTCCCGCGCACCGCGGGCCGGTAGTCGGACTCCCCCGTGGCGTCCAGGACCGTGTTCTTCCCGTAGTCGATGTCGGTGCCCCACACCACGGGGGTGCCGTCCACCGACGCGGACACGAGCTTCGCGCCGACCGGGCCGTACAGCTGCACCCACTGCCGGTCGCCGCCGCGCACGATGCGCTGCTGCCCGGCGAGCACGTACGGGGTGAGCGAGTCGACCTGCGACGGCTTCAGCGTGTCGGTGACCTTCGTCGTCACGGTGTACCGCGGGACCGGGCACATGCGCGCCCGCACGTCCACGGTCGAGTCCATGTAGTAGCTCATCTTCGAGGTCGAGTCGTCGTTGTTGTAGACCCCGACGACGGTCGCCTTCGCGTTGTCCGCGGGCAGCATGTTCCCGGCCGGGGAGGTGAGCAGCAGGTCCTCCTCGTCCTTCCGGACGCTCCACGCCTTCAACCGCTGCTCCTCGAGCATCGGGGGGAGCTGCTTCAGGTAGTCCTGCGGGTTCCCCCGACCCGAGGTGACGGCCTTGAAGATGGCCTGGGCGGCGGAGGCGAAGACCGCGTCCTGCTCGCTGGGGCGCCAGTACTTCGCGTAGACGCCCGAGAGCAGGTACTGCACGGCGTTGTCCGAGGTGAGCACCTCCCCGCTCGGGAGCCGGATCGGACCGGTCGCCCGCATCAGGTAGGACAGCGCGATCGGGTCGAAGGAGATCACCCCGTCGACGGGGCCGCCGAACTGCGTGCGCCACATGGCCCGCGCCATCCGTGCCGTCTGCGGGAAGTCGGGGGTGAAGGTGATGTTCGTGAGGTAGCCGCTCACGTGGGTGCCGTAGAGGCGCGCCCAGTCGCCGCCGAAGGTGAGCGGCGGGGTCGGATACGGCTCGGGGAAGTCGCGGGAGCTCGGCTGCCGGCCGAGCGAGATGCGGCCGTGGTCGACGTCGATCATCGCCATCGCCGCCGGGTTGCCACCGCTCGAGCGCTCCTCCGCGTTGTTCTGGAAGAGCAGCAGGTAGTGCCGCGGCCCGTCGCCGCCGAGCGCCGGGTAGAGCACCGGCATCACCTTCCGCAGCTCCGCGGTGATCGGCAGCGCCTTCTGCAGCGTGGCGCGGAGGGAGGCGATCGGCTGCCGCAGCGGGGACACGACGCCGTGGGTGTCGATGTGGGCCGCGGAC
>JBQCCU010000289.1:0-4180 GCA_051961935.1 Amnibacterium sp.
CACCGTGCTGCTCACCCACACGGTGCAGCTCGACCCGCGACGCAACCCGTTCGCCGACCCGGCGAGGGTGGAGGCGGAGCTCGCCCGCACGATCGGCGCCACCGCGGCCGTCTGGCTGCCCCGCGGGCTCACCCGCGACTACGAGCGCTTCGGCACCCGCGGGCACGTCGACCTGCTCGCGACGATCCCCTCACCCGGGCGCGTGCTGCTGCACGAGCAGCGCGACCCCGCCCATCCGGACGCCGCCGTGTCGGCCGAGCTGCGGCGCACGCTCGAGGCCGCGGTCGACGCCGCCGGACGCCCGTTCGAGATCGTGCCGATGCCGGCGCCCGCGACCCTCACGGACGGGGAGGGGTGGGTCGACTGGTCCTACGTGAACCACGTCGTCGTGAACGGCGGCGTCCTCGCCTGCGCCTTCGGCGAGCCCGCGGCGGACGCGCGTGCGGCCGAGATCCTCGCGGAGGCCTACCCGGGCCGCCGCGTCGTCGCGGTGGACGCGCGACCCGTCTTCGCCCGCGGCGGCGGCCTGCACTGCATCACCCAGCAGCAGCCGGTGGCCTGACCGATCCGACACGCCGGGAAGCGACGGATCCGTGATCCACTCCCGGTGAACCCTCGCCCGCAGTACGGGAGAATGATCCGGTGGGGTCGGAGCGCGGTACGGATGAACCGGTCCCCGGGGACGTGCTCGGCGGCCGGTACGAGATCCTCGGCGAGATCGGGCGCGGCGGCATGGCCACCGTGTACAAGGGCCGGGACCTCCGGCTGTCCCGCAAGGTGGCCGTCAAGGTCTTCCGGGGCGGGTTCGCCGACGCGGTCGACCCGCGGCGCACCACCCAGGAGATGCAGCTCCTCGCCGGGGTGAACCATCCGGCGATCGTCTCGGTGCTCGACGCGTCGAACGGCGACGGCCGGTTCGGCACCTACCTCGTCATGGAGCTGGTCGCCGGGGACGACCTCGGCGCGCTCCTCCGCCGGGCGCGCGGCCCGCTGTCCGCCGACTTCGCGCGGCGCATCGTCGCCGACGTCGCGAGCGCGCTCGAGCTGCTGCACGGCCAGGGCGTGGTGCACCGCGACGTGAAGCCCGGCAACATCCTCGTCGGCGCCGACGCGGCGCGCAGCGGGCACTCCGGCGTCACCGCGAAGCTCACCGACTTCGGGATCGCCAGGATGGTCGACGGCGCTGCCCTCACCGCCCCCGACTCGATCCTCGGCACCGCCGCCTACCTCAGCCCGGAGCAGGTCCGCGGTGCGCGGCTGCGCCCGGCCAGCGACGTCTACTCGCTCGGGCTCGTGCTGCTCGAGGCGCTCACCGGGCATCGGGCCTTCCCGGGACCCGCGGCCGAGGCGGCCGTCGCCCGCCTCACCCGTCCCCCGGCCCTGCCCGCGGACGCCTCGCCGGCCCTCGCCCACCTCCTGTCCCGGATGACCGCCCTCGACCCCGCCGACCGGCCGCGCGCGGCCGACGTCGCCGCCGCGCTGCGGGAGGACCTCGCCGGCGCGATCACCGCGCCCGACGCGGCCCACACCGCCCCGGTGCCCCGGCAGGACCTGCCGCACGTCGTCGCGGCCGCCGCACCGGTCGTCGCCGCGGCCGGAACCGCCGGCGCGGCGGGCGCATCCGCCGGCGCCGAGGAGTCGACGCTCCCCCATCCGAACCTCTGGACGCCCGCGGCCGGCATCCCGATCGGCACCGGCAACGTGCCCGTGCAGACCGGACCGCGCCCCGTGGTCGACCCGGCCGAGCGGCGCCGCCGGTTCCCGACCCTCCTCGCGGTCGGCGCCTCCGCGCTCGCCGCCGCGGCGGCCGGCGTGCTCGTCTCGACGATGTCGGGGGTCTGGAACGCGCCGCAGGCCGCGGTCGGCGACGTCCGCGATGCGACGGGCGCGACCGCCGGTGTGGTGACGAGCGCGCCGCCCTCGAGCGGCCCGGCGGCGAGCTCGGTGCCGCTGAAGGCCGCGACGGGCGGCGAGGCGGTCGCCACCACCCCGCGGGCGAGGGCGACGCCGAGCCGGACCGCCTCGCACTCGCCGTCCCCGACGCCGACCGCCACGTCGACGCCGAGCAGCACCCCCAGCACGTCCACGACGACCACGCCCGCGCCGACGGGCAGCGCGACCACGCCGCCGGTGACGCCGACGCCGGATCCGTCGACGAGCGGCACCGGCTCGTCGGCGCCGTCGCCGAGCGCCTCGAGCACCGGTGGCACGGGCAGCACGGGCGGCGACCAGTCGCCGGGGACGAGCAGCGACTCGCTGCTGGCCGCGGCCCTCCAGTAGCCCGCCGGTAGGCTTCGGGCATGCCGACCGTCCGCGCCGTGCTCTTCGACATGGACGGCACGCTCATCGACTCGACGCCCGCGGTCGCGCGCTCCTGGGCCCGCTGGGGCGAGCTGTGGGGCGTCGGCGACCCCTTCGCCAGCCACGAGCACGGGCGGCCGGCCCGCGAGATCGTCGCCGGTCACCTCCCGCCCCACCGCGTGGACGAGGCGTTCGCGTCGATCGAGGCGATCGAGGTGGCCGACACCGAGGGCATCGTCGTGCTGCCGGGCGCACGCGAACTGCTCGACGCGCTCCCCCGCGACGCATGGGCGATCGTCACCTCCTGCAGCCGCCCGCTCGCGCACGCCCGCATCGCCGCCGTCGGCCTCGAGCCGCCGGTGCTGGTCACGGCGAGCGACACCGCCGTCGGCAAGCCCGCGCCGGACCCGTTCCTCGAGGCGGCACGGCGGCTCGGCGTCGATCCGGCCGACTGCCTCGTGGTCGAGGACGCGCCCGCCGGCATCGCCGCGGGCCGGGCCGCCGGGATGACCACGCTGGCCGTGCACGGCACCGTCGACCCGGCGCTCCTCACCGCCGACCTGGTGGCCACGAGCCTCAGCGAGGTGCGGGTGTCGGTGCTCCCGGAGGGGATCCAGGTGGCGCTCCTACCGTCGTGAGGACGAGGAAGGAGCCACCATGGCGAAGCTCAGCGCGGCCGACCGGAAGAAGCTGAAGGACTCGGACTTCGCGGAACCCGAGAAGCGCAAGTACCCGATCGAAGATCCGACGCACGCCCGCGACGCGCTCGCCCGCGTCGCGCAGAACGGCAGCGAGGCCGAGCAGCGGACGGTGCGCAAGCAGGTCGAGGAGCGCTACCCGGAGATCGGCAAGGACGACTGACCGGGCTCGGCCGCGCGGCCGCTCACCAGCGGTCGTGGATCGCGGCGCGGAACCAGGTGTCGTAGAGGTCCTGGACGCCGCTGCGGAGCGCGTCGGACAGTGTCGGCAGCGTCGCGGCGGCGGCGTTGGAACGCGCCTGCTCGGGGTTCCTGGCACCCGGGATCACGCTCGTGACGCCCGGCAGCTGCGCCACCCACGCGATCGCGACCTGCGCCGGCGTCGCATCCGCCGGTCCGTGCTCGCGGACGAGGGCGGTGAAGGCCGCGGCCGCTCGGACGCCGGCCTCGTAGTCGACGCCCGAGAACGTCTCGCCCTGGTCGAACGCCTCGCCGTGCCGGTTGTAGGTGCGATGGTCGTTCGCACCGAACGTGGTGTGCTCGTCGTACTTGCCGGACAGCAGGCCCGACGCGAGCGGCACCCGCGCGAGGATGCCGACGCCGGCGCGCTCGGCGGCGGGGAGCACCTCGTCGAGCGGCTTCAGCCGGAACGCGTTCAGGATGATCTGCACGCTGGCGACGTGCGGGCGCGCGATGGCGGTCAGCGCCTGGGCGGTCTCCTCCACGCTGACGCCGTACGCGGCGATCGCGCCCTCCTCGACGAGGGTGTCGAGCGCGTCGTAGACCCGGTCGTCCTCGTAGACCGCGGACGGCGGGCAGTGCAGCTGCACCAGGTCGAGCGTGTCCTGGCCGAGGTTCTTCCGCGACCGGTCCGTCCACTCCCGGAAGTGCTCGAGCGTGTACGCCTCGGGCACCTGGTCGACGCGGCGGCCCATCTTCGTCGCGACCGTCAGCGGCACGTCGGGGTTCGACGCCCGGAATGCGCCGATGATCCGCTCGCTGCGCCCGTCGCCGTACACGTCCGCGGTGTCGAACAGGGTGACGCCGGCCTCGACGCTCGCCTCGAGCACCGCCCGCGCATCCGACTCGGTGACGTCGCCCCAGTCGCCGCCCAGCTGCCAGGTGCCGAGGCCGACGGTCGAGACGGGACGGCCGGTGCGGCCGAGGATGCGGGAGGGGAG
>JBQCCU010000290.1:0-5130 GCA_051961935.1 Amnibacterium sp.
GTCGCGGACGTCGACGGCACACAGGTGCTGCTGGTCGGGGCCTGGTCCGAGCACGACGGCATCATGCGTGTCCTGGCGATACTGCCCGATGGTCAGGCGGACCGACTCAGGGGCCTGGGCGCGTACCCGATCGACCATGGCCCGAACTTCTATGCCCCATCGGTGCTTCGAGGGTCGGCCGACCGGACTCTTCTGTGGGGATGGATCACGGAGGGGAGGGACGAGGGCTGGTGGAGGGAAGCGGGGTGGGCAGGTGTGCTGAGCCTTCCCCGAGAGATGAGTCTCGATCGACGGGGACGGCTCTTGAGCAGGCCCGCCGAGCAGGTGGCGCTGCTTCGCGAGCGAGGTGTTCGCAAGGAGCTCGCGGAGAACGATTCGGCATCGATCGGAGCGCACGCCGAACTGCTCATCGAATGCAGGGGGGACACCTCCGCGAGTGTGCGATTCGGCACCTCCGAAGAGGCGGTCGAGATCCGCATCGAACCGGGGCGGGATCTCGTCACGATCGATCTCACGAAGGCGAGCCGTGACGCTCGGGCGCATGGGGGAATCGTTCCGATCGAGGAGGTCGGTCTCCACGGGATCATTCAGCTGCGGGTCTTCCTCGACGGATCAGTTCTCGAGGTGTTCGCTTCCAGCGGTCGCGTGGCCACCTGCCGCCTCTACCCACTCGAGGCCCCTCCTTGGACATTGCAGATCCAAGGAGCGGTAGCGCTCGCCTACTGGGACTTCTCCGACGTGTATGCGCGCCTAGACGCTCCCGACTAGATTCACGGATTCACGTCTGGCTGATCGCGGCGGCGGCTCGCTGGTGATGCTCGAAGGCGCCGTCGGCGGCCGATCCGCTCAGACGATGGGCACGCGGTCGGGCGGCCGAGGTGCGTCAACGCACGAGGCCGCCCACCCTGATCAGCCTTCACGAGCACGCGTCGATGATTCAGGACGTCTGCATGTCCCACATCGTCGTCGCGCGAAAGTGGCTGCGGAGCTCAGTCACATGTCCGGTGGGGCCGGGCGAACTGTGTCGCTCCGCCGATCGCGTGGGCCCCGTGGGGCTCGAACCCACGACCCAGGGATTAAAAGTCCCTTGCTCTACCGACTGAGCTAGAGGCCCGCGGGCCCCAGGCTAGTCGCGCAGGGGCTCAGGCTCGGCTGCGGATGTAGTTCATGATCCAGCCGATGATGCCCACGATGATCAGGATCACCGCGATCCAGAAGAGCCAGAAGATGGCCTTCACGGCGAGACCGAGGATCGCGAGGATGATGCCGATGACGAGCAGGGCGATGAAAAGTCCAACCATGCGTTGAACGTTAGTGTCGCTCCCTGAAAACTGTCAGAGAACGTCCGAGCAACGCTCGGGTGGCGGGGAGGCGCCGGGTTCTCCCGTCGGGCCGGGGCCCGCACCGACTCCATCCCGCACGCCGACCGGGAACGCCGCGCCGCCCGCATCGTCCGGCCCCGTCCGTATCGTGGAGGGATGCCTGAGCCGTCGTTCCACCGACCGGTGCGCGTCCCCGCGGAGCACTTCTCGTTCGTCAAGGGCGGGGAGGACCCGGCGGTCCTCGCGCGCACCGCGCACGAGACCGCGCAGGCCCTCGTCAGCCGCGTCCGCGCGGACCCGGACCCCGAGGTGGTGCGCCGGCTGATCGCCTTCGCCGAGCTCGAGGGCATCGACGCCGTCGCCGAGCTCTGGTCACGCGCCGCCGCGCACAGCCTCCCGGGGGCGCTCTGGCGGCTCTACCTGCTGCGCGAGATGATCCGCCGTGACTCCGCCGTCGTCACCCTCGCCTACGAGCGGGGCGTCGCCCGCCTCCGCTCCATCGACGCGCTCGTCGCCGGCGCGCCCACCCCGGCCGGGCCGGAGGAGCTGCTCGCCGTCGCCGACGAGATCCTCCGCGGCGTCTTCGAGGGCGACCTCGGCCTCGCGCTCGACCGGGCGGCCGCCTTCGCGCGGGTCAGCGCATCCGGCTGCACCGACCTCGCCGACGACGCCGATGACACCGAGCCGGGGCGCGCGGAGGCGCTCACCAAGCGCGCGTCCCGACTCGCCCGCCTCGCCGAGGAGCTCTCAGCGAGCGCCAGGCTCTGGCGGGACGGCGTTTTAGACTAGGGACGGTCGGGCCGCAGTAACCCCGGGCTCCATTTTCAGCCGCTTCGAGCGGTCTCGCGCCGAGAGGCGTTTCTGCGGTCCGGCACTCTCCCAGCAAACGCTCCAGGCGGCTGCGACGAACCCCTGTCGTGAGCGCGATCGTCAGCGGCCTGCCGCAGTCCCGGCCGCGATCCCCGCGTCGGCGCGGAGGCGGATGGGGCATGCTGACAGCCATGGATCCCGTCGGTGACGCCCTCTCGGGCACCCGCGACGAGTCCGAGTCCAACGAGGACCTGCTCGCGCAGGTCGCGACCGGCGACAAGGCCGCCTTCGCGAGGCTCTACGACGCCACCGCCCCGCGCCTCTTCGGCCTCGCCAGGCGGCTGCTCGTCGACGCCGCCCAGGCGGAGGAGGTGACGCAGGAGGTCTACCTCGAGATCTGGCAGACCGCCACGCGCTACGAGACGAGCCGGGGATCCGCGATGTCGTGGATGCTCACCCTCGCGCACCGGCGCGCGGTGGACCGCATCCGCGCGGCGCAGTCCAGCCGCAACCGGGACACCAGGATCGGCATCCGGGACCTCGAGCGCGAGTACGACGACGTGTCCGAGACCGTCGAGATCCGCATGGAGAGCGAGCGGGTCAAGCGCGCGCTCGGCAAGCTCACCGAGCTGCAGCGTCAGGCGGTCGTGCTCGCCTACTTCAAGGGCTTGAGCCACAGCGAGGTGGCGGCGATGCTGCACGTGCCCGTCGGCACCGTGAAGACGCGGCTGCGCGACGGCATGATCCGGCTGCGCGATGAGATGGGGGTGGCGACGTGAAGCCGCCGAAGGACCCCCACCTGCTGTCCGGGGCGTACGCGCTCGACGCGGTCTCCGGCGAGGAGGCCGAAGCGGTCGAGGCGGCGATGCGTTCCTCGGAGGAGCTGCGCGGCGAGGTCGCCGAGCTGACGGACACGGCGGTCGTGCTCGGTCTGTCGGTGCCGCCCGCGGAGCCCCCGCCGGCGCTCCGGGCGCGCCTGCTCGACCTGATCGACTCCACGCCGCAGCTGCCGCCCGACGCCGCGTCCGTGGATGCGGACGCGGAGCCCGTCCTTGCGCCCGCCTCCCGCATGCCGGAGGGCGACCATGTGGCGCCGCGGCGTCGGGCCTGGCGCCGCCGCCCCGCCGTGCTGCTCGCGGCGGTGGCGGCCGCGGTGCTCCTGTTCGGCGGCGGCCTCGCCGTCGACCGGATGCTGCAGCCGCCCTCGCAGAACGCCGCGTTCGTCCAGCTCACCTCGGCGAGCGACGTCCATCAGACGCGGGCGGCCGTCGCCGGCGGCGGCACGGCCACCGTCTACTGGTCGGCGTCGCTGAACGAGTCCGCGGTCGTGCTGAACGGCGTCGACCGCCCGGAGGGCAAGTCGCTGCAGATGTGGGTGGTCACCGGGGGCACCCCGAAGAGCGTCGGGCTCTACACGCCGTCCGACGGCGACCGCTTCGAGCTCATGCAGGGCGCCCTGCAGCCGAACCAGGCGGTCGCGGTCACCGTGGAGCCCGCCGGCGGCTCGAAGCGGCCGACGACGAAGCCGATCGTCGTGCTGCCGACCGCCTGAGCCGCGTCGCATCCGCAGGTCCGCGAGCGGTCTGCGGGATGCGCCACCGCCGCCGGTCCTGCGGATCGCACCGCGTCCTGCAGACCGCGCAGGGAGGGCGCGGGCTCAGCCGAAGCGGCCGGAGACGTAGTCCTCGGTCGCCTGCACGCTCGGGCGGGAGAACATCACCCGGGTGTCGTCGTACTCGATGAGCTTGCCGGGCGTGCCCGTGCCGGCGATGTTGAAGAACGCCGTCCTGTCGCTCACCCGCGACGCCTGCTGCATGTTGTGGGTCACGATCACGATCGTGTACTCCTGCTTCAGCTCCTCGATGAGGTCCTCGATCGCGAGCGTCGAGATCGGGTCGAGGGCCGAGCAGGGCTCGTCCATCAGCAGCACCTCGGGGGAGACCGCGATGGCCCGGGCGATGCAGAGCCGCTGCTGCTGACCGCCGGACAGGCCGTTGCCCGGCAGGTTCAGGCGGTCCTTCACCTCGTTCCAGAGGTTCGCGCCGCGCAGGCTCTTCTCGACGAGGTCGTCGGCGTCGGCCTTCGAGATGCGCTTGTTGTTCAGCTTCACGCCGGCGAGCACGTTGTCCCGGATCGACATGGTGGGGAACGGGTTCGGCCGCTGGAACACCATGCCGATCTGCCGCCGAACGAGCACCGGGTCGACGCCGGGGGCGTACAGGTTGCTGCCGTCGAGCAGCACCTCGCCCTCGACGTACGCGCCGGGGATCACCTCGTGCATCCGGTTCAGGGTGCGGAGGAAGGTCGACTTGCCGCAGCCGGACGGGCCGATGAACGCGGTGACCGAGCGGGGCTCGATGGTGAGGGACACGCCCTCCACCGCGCGGAACTTGCCGTAGTAGACGTTGAGGTCCTTGACGGCGATGCGCTTGGACAAACGGGGAGCCTTTCGGGTCAGCTCGGCAGCTTGGGGGAGAAGAACCGCGCGACGATCCGCGCGATCAGGTTCAGCAGCAGCACGATGAGGATGAGCACGAGCGCGCCGGTCCAGGCGCGCTCGACGGACGGGGTCGGGTCGACGCCGGGCTGCGCCCACTGGGTGTAGACGAACACCGGCAGCGTGACCATCGGCTGGTTGAACAGGTCGTAGTTCATGCTGCTGGTGAAGCCGGCGACGAGCAGCAGCGGGGCGGTCTCGCCGATGATGCGCGCGACGGCGAGCATCACGCCGGTCACGATGCCGGCGAGCGCGGTCGGCAGCACGACCTTCACGATGGTCAGCCACCGCGGGACGCCGAGCGCGTAGGCCGCCTCGCGGAGCTCGTTCGGCACGAGCTTCAGCATCTCCTCGCTCGACCGCACCACGATCGGGATCATCAGCAGCGACAGGGCGATCGAGCCGCCGAAGCCGGAGCGGTAGCCCGCGTTGCCGGTGATCAGCGAGAGCAGGGCGAAGGCGAACAGGCCGGCGACGATCGACGGGATGCCGGTCATCACG
>JBQCCU010000291.1:0-10296 GCA_051961935.1 Amnibacterium sp.
GACGATCGTCGTCTCCCCGCTGATCGCGCTCCAGGCCGACCAGCTGGCCCACCTCGCCGAGACCGAGGGCGCGCGCCCCGCCCGGCTCGTGAACTCGGCCCAGCCGAAGGCGCGGACCGACGAGGCGTGGGAGCTGCTCGAGCGCGGCGAGCTCGGCTACCTGTTCCGCGCCCCCGAGCAGCTCGCGAACGAGGAGGTGGTGGCGCGCCTCGCCGCCGCGACCGTCTCCCGGATCGCCGTGGACGAGGCCCACTGCGTCTCCGCGTGGGGCCACGACTTCCGGCCCGACTACCTGCGGCTCGGCGCGTTCGCGGACCGGCTCGGCGAGGGCCGTGCGCGGCCGCCGATCCTCGCCCTCACCGCCACCGGGTCCCGCCCGGTTCGGGAGGAGATCATCGAGCGCCTGCACATGCGGGACGTCGTGATCCTCACCCACGGCTACGACCGGCCGAACATCGCCCTCGCGGTGGTGCGGCACGCCGACGAGGGGATGCACGCGGAGGCGGTGCTCGCCGACGTCGAGCGGCTCGCGAAGCCCGGCCTGCTCTACGTCGCGACCCGCAAGGCGACCGAGACCTCCGCGGCGGCCCTCGTCGACCGGGGCGTCCGCGCAGCGGCCTACCACGGCGGCCTGCCCGCCAAGCGGCGGCGGGAGCTGTCCGCCGCGTTCCACGAGGGCCGCCTCGACGTCGTCGTGGCGACGAGCGCGTTCGGGATGGGCATCGACAAGGCGGACGTGCGCTTCGTCGTCCACGCCTCGCCGCCCGAGAGCGTCGACGAGTACTACCAGGAGATCGGCCGCGCGGGCCGGGACGGGGAGCCGGCCACCGCGATCCTGCACTACCGGTCGGAGGACCTCGCGCTCCGGAAGTTCTTCACGAGCGCCGTGCCGAAGCGGCGCGACCTCGAGCGGCTGCTCGGCGCCCTGCGCGCGGATCCGGTCGTGGCGTCCGCCGGCACGACCGCGGGACTGTCCGGCCGGCGTGCCACCGCGCTCGCCGGCCTCCTCGAGCAGGCCGGGGCCGTGCGGATGGAGGACGACCGGGCCCTCGTCCTCGAGGACGTCCGCGAGCCCGTCACGGCGGCGCTCGAGCAGGCGGAGGCGCGGCGCCGCATCGACGAGTCCCGGCTCGCGATGATGCGCTCCTACGCGGAGACCGGCCAGTGCCGCAGGCAGTACCTGCTCGGCTACTTCGGGGACACCGAGACCGGCCTCTGCCACAACTGCGACACCTGCGCGAACGGGCAGGCCGAGGCGTACCTCGAGCAGCGCGGGCCGGTGACCGACGAGCCCTTCCCCGTCGACAGCGTGGTGACGCACGCGGAGTGGGGCGAGGGCCGCGTGATGAGCGTCGAGGAGGACCGCATCACGGTCTTCTTCGAGTCGGAGGGCTACCGCGTGCTCTCCCTGCAGGCGGTGCAGGAGCACGACCTGCTCGCTGTCGGGAGCCCCTCAGGGGCCGCCGCCTAACGTCGAGCGGGACGAGGAAGGACGTTCCATGAGCGACGAGCGCAGCGACGACATCGACCCGACGGCGACCGGCGAGGGCGCGGGCCTCGGGTCCACGGACCCGATCACGGGCGTGCCCACCGGCGACGGGAACCTGGACGACGAGGCGGTGCTGCCCGACGACGCGGACACCGGCGCGGACGACCCGCTCGCCATCCGGGCCGAGTCGATGGACACGGTGACGAACGACGCCGTGGCCGGCGAGACGGTGCTGCCTGGGCCGGGAGACGGCAACGACGGCCCGACCGGCGGCTCCCCGTCGGAGATCGAGCCGATCCTGCCGGACCCCGACCGCGACGCCGCGAACCTGGACCTCCGCGACGAGGACTGAGCCCGCTCAGCCGCGGTCGGCCGCCCGCGCCGCCTGCCGGCTGCGCTTGAGGTCGCGCCGGTACGAGCGCTTCATCGCCGCCTCGATCGTGTCGAAGTCGCCGAGCACGGCGTTGATCGCGCTCTCCTCGTAGCGGCCCTCCCGCCGCGCCTCGAGCACGGCGCGGCGCTCCGCGTCGAGCATCGCGATGCGCAGCCGCGCGTACGCGTCCGGCTGGGCGGCGACGCCGTCCTCGTCCGTCGTGCCGATCCCCATCCGGTAGCGGGCCGTCTGGCGGAGGCTCTGCACGACCTCCTCGGGATCGTCGTCGGTGATCTCGTCGTCGAGCCGGGCGAGCGCCGCGGCCTGCGCCTCCCCGATGAGGATGCGCACCTGCATGCGGTCCTGATCCGGGTTCGGCAGCGGCAGCCGCATCCAGCGCACCAGCGACGACAGCCCGAGGCCCTGCAGCAGCGAGAGCACCACGATCACGAACGCGGCGAGCTGCAGGAAGCCCACCTGCGGCGTGCGGTCGACCGGCAGCAGGAACACCGCGGCGAGCGTGACGACGCCCCGCACGCCCGCGAACGAGATGGCGAACGCGGTGCGCCAGCCCCAGCGGCGCTCCCGCAGCCGCTCCGGCCCGAACCGGTAGAGCACCGTCGCGGCGAACACCCACAGGTAGCGGGCGAGCACCATCGTGAGGTAGAGCCCCACGATGATGAGCGCGCCCTCCAGCAGCCCGATGTGGGTGCGGGACGCGGCGCGGACGATGTCGGGCAGCTGCAGCCCGATGAGCAGGAACACGGCGTTCTCGAGCAGGAACGACAGGGTCCGCCAGTTGATGCGCTCGGCGATGCGCGACTCCGCCGACTGGAACATCGGCGCCCGGTAGCCGAGCCAGATCCCGGTGACCACGACCGCGAGGAAGCCGGAGCCGCCGACGGCGTAGGCGGGCAGGTAGGCGATGTAGGGCGCGGCGAGGGACAGCGAGGTGTCGAGCACCGGCGCCTTGAGCCGGCGGCGGATCCAGCCGAGCACCACGGCGACGACGACGCCGGAGGCGAGGCCGCCGACGACCGCGCGGACGAAGTCCCACGCGACGGTGCCGGCGCCGACGGGCGCCTCGATCGCCGCGATCGCCGTGTTCAGGGTGACGAGCGCGGTCGCGTCGTTCAGCAGCCCCTCCCCCTCGAGCAGCGAGGCGAGCCGCCGCGGCAGCTTGCCGCTGCCGGCGATCGCGCTCACGCTCACCGCGTCGGTGGGGGCGACGATCGCGCCGAACGCGATGGCGGCCGCGAAGGTCATCTGGGGTACGAGCCACCAGGTGGCGAGGCCGACGACGAGCGCGGAGAAGACGACGAGCCCGACGGACAGGGTGAGGATCGAGTCGCCGCGCGACCGCACCTCGAGGAACGAGGTCTGCAGCGCCGCGGCGAACAGGACGGCGGGCAGCACGCCGGCGAGCACGACCTGCGGATCGAGCCGCACCTCCGGCACGCCCGGGATGAAGGCGATGCCGACGCCGACCGCGACGAGCACGAGCGGGGCCGACCAGCCCACCTTGCGGGACAGGCCGGTGACCCCGACGACGAGCAGCAGGGCGCCGACGGACCAGGCGACGATCTGCGGGAAGCTCACCGGCGCGGATGCGGTTCGGCGGGGCGCACGGCGGCAGCGTAGCGAGCGCGGATGACGTCCGTGTTGCGCGTATCGAACGCGTGTTCGAAGATGAGGGCATGCCCCTCTCCGCCGTCCAGGTCGCGCCGGACGAGCGCGCCCGCACGGTCGAGGAGCTGCAGGCGCGCATCCGCGCGATGCAGGCGACGGGGCTCGGCGCCCGCACGCTGCCGACCCGGCCCGAGGTGGCCCCGCTGCTGCCCGGCGGGGCCCTGAAGGCCGGGGTGGCCTACGCCGTGCCCGGCTCGCTGCCGCTCGCGATGCTGCTGATGGCGGGGCCGAGCGCGGCGGGCGGCTGGTGCGCGGCGGTCGGCGTGCCCGAGTTCGGGATCGAGGCGGCGGCCGGGTTCGGCGTCGACCTCGACCGGCTCGTGCTCGTGCCGGAGCCAGGGGACCAGTGGCTGGCGGTCGCCGCCCAGATCGCCGACGTGCTCCCCGTCGTGCTCCTGAAGCCCCCGGACCGGGCCACCCCCGGCGACACGGCACGGCTCGCGTCGCGGCTGCGGCAGCGCGGCTCCACGCTGCTCGTGCTCGGCCGCTGGGCGCAGGCCGAGGCGACCCTCGAGGTCAGCACCACCGCATGGACGGGCATCGGCACCGGGGCGGGCTACCTCGCCGGCCGCGACGTGGAGGTCGCGGTGACGGCCCGCGAGATCCGCTCCGTGCACCCGGTGCGCATCCGCGACGACGGCTGGCGCAGCGGCGAGCCGGCACCGCTGCGGCGGCTGGAGGCGGTGTGACGCCCGAGCGGTCGATCGTCGCCTGGTGCCCCGACTGGCCGATCCGCGCCGGCGCCGCGGAGGCGGGGATCGACCCGGCCGCGGAGATCGCGATCGTCGAGGCGGGCGTGGTCGCCGCGTGCTCGGCGGCGGCGCGGGCGGCCGGGGTGCGGCGCGGCCTTCGGATCCGGGAGGCGCAGTCCCGCTGCGCCGCCCTCGTCGTGCTGCCCGCGAACCCCGCCGCCGACGCGCGGCGGTTCGAGCCGGTGCTCACCGCCCTCGAGGCCGGCATCCCGACCGTGCAGGTCGTGCGGCCGGGCGTGGTGGTGATCCGCGCGCAGGGTCCGGCCCGCTACTTCGGCGGCGAGCCGGAGGCGGCCGAGGCGGTGCTCGGGCTGCTCGGCGGCGCCGGGGTGCCGGAGGCGCGGGTGGGGGTCGCGGACGGCCCGTTCGCCGCCGAGCAGGCAGCCCGCTCGACCACCGCCGAGGCACGGGCGCGGATCGTGCCGCCGGGCGGCAGCGCCGCGTTCCTCGCCCCGCTGCCGGTGTCCCTCACCGGCCTGCCCGAACTGGCCGCGGTGCTCGCGAAGCTCGGGATCCGCTCGATGGGCGCGTTCGCGGCACTGCCCGCCGAGCAGGTGCGGGACCGGTTCGGGCCCGCGGGCGAGGCGGCGCACCGCATCGCGTCGGGCCTCGACCCGCGCCGGGTCGTCCCCCGTGTGGCGCCGAAGGAGGGGGACGTGGTGCTCGAGCTCGAGCCGCCGCTCGACCGGGTCGACCAGATCGCGTTCGCGCTGCGCCGCACCGCGGAGGCGTTCCTCGATTCCCTGGCCGCCGACCTCGTCGTCTGCACGGGGCTCACCGTCGAGATCGGCACGGAGGACGGCGGCCTGCGCCGCCGCACCTGGCTGCATCCACGGTCCTTCACCCCGCTCGACGTGATCGACCGGGTGCGCTGGCAGCTGTCGGGGCTCGGGGTGGAGGAGCTCACCGCGGCGGTCACGGCGGTGCGGCTGATCCCCGAGAGCGTCGACGACGCCGCCCACCACGAGCAGGGGTTGTGGGGCGGCGGACCGGACGAGCGGATCCACCACGCCCTCTCGCGGGTGCAGAGCATGCTCGGGCACGAGGCGGTGCTCACCGCGACGGTCGGCGGGGGCCGCCTGGTGGCCGACCGCCGGGTGCTCGCGCCGTGGGGTGAGCGCGCCACGCCGCAGCGGGACCCGGAGCGGCCCTGGCCTGGACGGCTGCCGGGGTTCAGCCCCGCGAGCGTGTTCGGCGATCGGCCCGACGTCGCGGTGCTCGACCCGGCCGGCGCCGCCGTGGCGGTGGACGAGCGCGGCATGCCGAGCGGGCCCCCCGCCGGCTTCGTGCCGCCCGGCTCCTCCCGTCGCATGCCGGTCACGGCATGGGCAGGCCCGTGGCCGGTCGACGAGCGCTGGTGGGACCCGGCGGCCGCCCGCAGCGTCTCCCGCCTGCAGGTCGTGGTCGACGACGGCTCCGCCTGGCTGCTCTGCTTCGAGCACGGGCGGTGGTGGGCGGAGGCCCGCTACGACTGACCCGGCAAGCGCACACTTGCCGCTTTCCGACCTCCTCCGACCGCTCGCTTGTCCATATGCAGGATCGCCTGCGATGTGCAGGACGGGTCAGGGCCGCCGGCCCTGCAGACCGCACCGCATCCTGCATACGGAACGCGACAGTTGCACCGGCGTGGCTGCACCTCAACGCCAGGCACACCCGCGATCGCGCCGAAGCCGACGTTCGAGAAGCTCGACCAGGACTGCCCTGCGCCGTGCTGGATACGGAGAGGCCGGCGCCGACCGCGTCGCACGCCGCCTCGCGAGCCTCGGCGGACTTGCGCCGACCGCGACCGGTGGATGTCGCGAGCATCCAGGTCTCCGCAGCGCACCGGGCCGCCTTACGACTTCCTGCCCTTATCCGGGCGTCTTGAGGTCGGAAAGCGGCAAGTCCGCGGGAGGGGTCAGCCCGCCGCGGCCGCCGCGGTCCTCAGGTCCGTCACGAGCGCGGCGTAGGCGGCGTCGTAGCCGGGCTCGTCCCGCATCCGGAGCACCGCGGAGGGATGCGCGGTGAGCAGCGCCTTCGTGTCGGAGTCGGGGATCGCATGCTCGAGCACCCGGCCCCGCTCCGCGCCGATCCGCACGACCCGGCCGAAGAGCGAGCGACCCGCGGTCGCCCCGAGGGCGACGACGATGCCGGGTGCGAGCTGCTGCAGCTCCGCGTGCAGCCAAGGCCTGCAGGCGGTGATGTGCACCGCCTCCGGCGTCCTATGGAGGCGGCGGGTGCCGCGCGGCTCGAACCGGAAGTGCTTCACCGCGTTCGTGCGGTACACGGTCGCGGGATCGATCCCCGCGTCGCGCACGGCCGACACGAGGAGGGTCCCTGCCGGTCCGACGAACGGCATGCCGCGGCGGTCCTCCTGGTCGCCGGGCTGCTCGCCGACGAGCACGATCGACGCGGACGGCGGCCCCGCGGAGAACACCACCTGGGAGGCGGGCTCCCACAGCTCGCAGCCGCGGCAGCCCTTCGCGGCCTCGCGGAGCGCGTCGATGCCGGCGTTCTCCGGCACCCAGCGCTCGGCACCCGGTCGCTCGACCTCGTCGTCCATGCGCCCTCCCGGGCTCACGCTAGCGGCGGCCGGCGCGAGGGCGCCGAGCGCCCTCGCTCGCGTCGCGATCCGAGCCGCTTCCCGCGTGCGCATGCGGCACGAATCGCGACGCGAGAGGAATCACACGGTTGTGATTCGGCCGATGATCAGCGGTTCTCTTGCCGATGTCGAACACGTCTTCGATACTGGGGGCATGGGCTACAGCAACCCGCCGATCCCCTGGTCCGAGTTCGAGCGCCGGCTCTCCGACTCGCGCCGTCCCGGGGGGCCGCCGCTGCCGGCGGACGGCGGCGACAGCCCCGCCTGGTCGTTGAAGCGGCACCCCTACCGGCCGACGGAGGCGCCGAGCACGCCCGAGGGCGACGTGGTGCCCTACGCGGAGCTGCACGCGCACTCCAACTTCAGCTTCCTCGACGGCGCCTCGAGCCCGGAGGAGCTGCTCGAGGAGGCGAGCCGGCTCGGCCTCAGCGCCCTGGCCCTCACCGACCACGACGGGTTCTACGGCGCGGTGCGCCTCGCCGAGGCGGCCGAGCAGCACCCGGTGCACACCGTGTTCGGCGCCGAGCTCTCGCTCGGCCTCGGCGCGCCCCAGAACGGCGTGCCCGACCCCGAGGGCTCGCACCTGCTGCTGCTCGCCCGCGGTGCGGCCGGCTACCACGCGATGGCGGCGGCGATCACCGACGCGCAGCTCGCCGCCGACGCCCAGGGCAGGGGCGGCGCGGAGAAGGGCAAGCCCGTCTACGACGAGGCGGCGCTCGTCGACCGGCTGGCCGGCAAGGTGCTCGCCCTCACCGGCTGCCGCAAGGGCCGGGTGCGGCAGGCGCTCGTGACGGCGTCCGGCCTCGATCCGGATGCGGCGGGCCGGGAGCTCGACCGGCTCGTGGCGGCGTTCGGCCGGGACGGCGTCGTGGTGGAGCTGTTCGACACGGGCGGTCCGCTCGACTCGGCCGCGAACGACGCGCTCTTCGCCCTCGCGAGCACCAGGGGCCTGCCGGTCGTCGCGACCGCGAACGCCCACGTCGCCACGCCGGCCCGGCGGCGGCTCGCCACCGCCCTCGCCGCGGTCCGGGCCCGGCGCAGCCTCGACGAGATGGACGGCTGGCTGCCCGCATCCGCCGCCCCGCTCTACAGCGGCGCCGAGCAGCGCCGCCGCTTCGCCCGCTACCCCGGCGCGGTCGAGCGCACCGTCGAGATCGCCGAGGAGACCCGCTTCGCGCTGAAGAGCCTGAAGCCGGGCCTGCCGAAGCTGCCGGTGCCGGCCGGCCACACGCCGATGACCTGGCTGAAGCGGCTCGTGCACGACGCGATCCCCGAGAAGTACCCGCGCGCCTCCGCCGCGGACCTCGCCAGGATCGAGCGGGAGCTCGCGGTCATCGAGGAGAAGGACTTCCCCGGCTACTTCCTGATC
Organism: Amnibacterium sp.; assembly: GCA_051961935.1. Lineage (GTDB taxonomy): Bacteria > Actinomycetota > Actinomycetes > Actinomycetales > Microbacteriaceae > Amnibacterium. The sequence goes on from JBQCCU010000291.1 coordinate 8,254, forward strand.
GTGCACGACATCGTCCGGTACGCGAAGTCGCGGGGCATCCTCTGCCAGGGCCGCGGGAGCGCCGCGAACTCGGCGGTCTGCTACCTGCTCGGCATCACCGCCGTCGACTCGATCTTCTTCGACCTGCCGTTCGAGCGGTTCCTGTCGAGCATGCGCGACGAGGAGCCCGACATCGACGTCGACTTCGACTCCGACCGCCGCGAGGAGGTCATCCAGTACGTCTACGCCACCTACGGCCGGCGCAACGCGGCGCAGGTCGCCAACGTGATCACCTACCGGCCGAAGAACGCGGTGCGCGACATGGCGAAGGCGCTCGGCGCCTCCACCGGGCAGCAGGACGCGTGGAGCCGCCAGGTGGAGCGCTGGGGCGCGGTCACCTCGAGCGACGACCACGACATCCCCGCCGCCGTCGTCGAGCTCGCCGAGCAGTTGCTGAGGTTCCCGCGGCACCTCGGCATCCACTCCGGCGGCATGGTGCTCACCGACCGTCCCGTCGGCGAGGTCGTGCCCGTCGAGCACGCCAGGATGGCCGGCCGCACGGTGCTGCAGTGGGACAAGGACGACTGCGCCTGGATGGGGCTCGTGAAGTTCGACCTGCTCGGGCTCGGCATGCTCGCGGCGCTGCAGTACGCCTTCGACCTCGCGGCCGAGCACGTCGGCGAGCGGTGGACGCTCGAGACGATCCCGAAGGAGGAGGCGGGCGTCTACGACCAGCTCTGCCGGGCCGACACCATCGGGGTGTTCCAGGTGGAGTCGCGGGCGCAGATGGGCACGCTCCCGGGGCTGCAGCCGCGGCGGTTCTACGACCTCGTGATCGAGGTGGCCCTGATCCGTCCCGGTCCCATCCAGGGCGGGGCGGTCCACCCGTACGTGCGCCGGCGGCTCGGCGACGAGCCGGTCACCTACCTGCATCCGCTGCTCGAGCCGGTGCTCGCCCGCACGCTCGGGGTGCCGATCTTCCAGGAGCAGCTGATGCAGGTGGCGATGGCGGTCGGCGGCTGCTCCGGGGAGGACGCCGACCTGCTGCGCCGCGCGATGGGCTCGAAGCGCGGGATCGAGCGGATCGAGTCGCTGAAGGAGAAGCTCTACGCCGGCATGGCGGCCAACGGCATCGACCCCGAGACCGCCGACGAGATCTACCTGAAGATCCAGGCGTTCGCGAACTTCGGCTTCGCGGAGAGCCACTCGCTGAGCTTCGGGCTGCTGGTCTACGCGAGCGCCTGGATGCGGCTGCACTACCCGGCCGTGTTCCTCGCCGCGCTGCTGCGGGCGCAGCCGATGGGGTTCTACTCCCCCGCCACCCTGACGGCGGATGCGCGCCGGCACGGCGTCGTGGTCCGCCGTCCCGACATCAACGCCTCCCTCGCGGATCCGACCCTGGAGCCCGTGGATCGGGCGAGCGGGCCGACCGGCATGCCGGGCTGCCGGGACGCGGTGCAGCCGCCCGTGCCCGAGCGCTTCGACGCGGCTGCGCCCGTCCGGGACGCGGAGCACCGCCGCGACGGCCACTCCGCGGTGCGGCTCGGCCTCACCGGGGTCACCGGGATCGGGCAGGCACTCGCCGAGCGCATCGTGCGGGAGCGCACCGCGAGCGGCCCGTACATCGGCATCCGCGACCTCGCCAGGCGGGTCGGCCTCACGGTGCCGCAGCTCGAGGCGCTCGCCACCGCGGGCGCGTTCGAGTGCTTCGGGATGAGCACCCGCGAGGCGCTCTGGGCGGCGGGCCCCGCGGCCGAGGAGCGGCCGGAGTACCTGCCGCACACGTCGATCAGCGTGCAGCCGCCGCTGCTGCCGGAGCCGAGCGGCATGGACCGGGTCGCCGCCGACCTCTGGGCCACCGGCATCTCCCCCGACGACCATCCGGTCGCCTACGTGCGGCCCGACCTCACCCGCCGCGGGGTGCTGCCCTCCGCCGCGCTGCGCCGGGCCGAGAGCGGGCGGCGGATCGAGGTGGGCGGGGTGGTCACGCACCGGCAGCGGCCCGCGACCGCGAGCGGCATCACGTTCCTGAACCTCGAGGACGAGACCGGGATGGTGAACGTG
>JBQCCU010000292.1:0-12680 GCA_051961935.1 Amnibacterium sp.
GGGTCGGCGCGTTGAGGCTGCCGGCCTCGGCGGCGGCGCTGCCCGCCGACACCGCGACCGCGTCCTTCGCGGCCGCGTGGTCGGCCTGCTCCTGCAGGGCGGAGCGCTGCCGCAGCGGCGGCACCTTGAAGAACCACGTGATCACGAACGCGACGAGCAGCACGATCAGGCCCACCCAGTAGATCTGCACCGCCGACGCGTTGAACCCGTTCAGGAACGGCGTCGACAGGCGCTTGTCCGCGCCGTTCAGGAACGACGTGTCGCTCGTGGTGCTCGTCGAGGCCTTCGACGTGGTGGAGCCGCCCTTCGTCATCTGCTTCTCGATGGTCGGCACGACCTTGTCGACGTAGTACCGGCGCTCGGAGGCGTTCGACCAGTCGACCGTCAGCCGCCCGTTCACCACGGACGCGTGGGCCTTCGTCGCCGCGCTCGCGAGCGCCTTGCTCGTCGCCGCCGGCACCGCGTTCGCCGCCTGGGCCTCGGCCTGCGCCTGCGCGGCGGGCAGCGCCGCGGCCACCTGCTGGGCGATCACGCCGGGGGCGGCGGACGCGGGGATCGCACCGGCCTGCACCTGGGCGTCGACCGCGGCGGTCACCTGCTTCGTGACGGCCGCCTTGGCGGCCGCGTCGGCCTGCTTCGTGACCGCTCCCTTCACCCCGGACTTCACCTGGCTGGTGGCGATGTCGAGGCCCTTCTGGACGTTGCTCTTGATCGGGTTCGCGATCTTGTTCCAGAGCTGGTCCATGATCGGCTGGTTCCGCGGGGCGGAGGCGACCGACGGGGTGAGAGCGGCGTCCAGGGCGTTCGTCAGATTGGACCGGTTCGCGGTCGCCGTCAGGATGTTGCCCGGCATCGTCGAGAACAGGACCGACAGCAGGATGGCGGTGCCGAGCGTGCCACCGATCTGCCGGAAGAACGTCGACGCGCTCGTCGCGACGCCCATGTCCTTCAGGCCGACCGAGTTCTGGCTCGCCAGTGTCAGGGTCTGCATCAGCTGTCCCAGGCCGAGGCCGATCAGGAACATCCCGATCATCATGTACCAGAGGGGCTTGTCGGCCGTCATGGTCGTGAGCCAGAGGAAGCCGAGCGCGGTCACGCCCGTGCCGGTGACCGGGAAGATCCGGTAGTGGCCGGTCCTCGACACGATCTGGCCGGAGAGGATCGACGAGATCATGAGGCCGGCGACCATCGGCAGCGTCGCGAAGCCCGATTCGGTGGGCGTGAGGCCCTCCACGATCTGCATGTAGAGCGGGATCGTGAGCATTGCGCCGAACATGCCGAAGCCGACGAGCACGCCGAGCACCGTCGCGGTCGAGAAGACCCGCGAGCGGAACAGCTTGAGCGGGATGATCGCGTCGTCCTTCATCACCGTCTCGATGACGATGAACGCGACGAGCCCGACGACGCCGGTCACGTAGCAGGCGATCGAGCCGGCCGAGGCCCAGCCCCAGTCGCGGCCCTGCTCGGCGACGAGCAGCAGCGGCACGAGTGCGACGATGACGGCGGTCGCGCCCCACCAGTCGATGCGCACGCTCCGGTGGCCGCCGAACTTCGGCAGGTGCAGGAACGCGAACACCATGCCGAGCGCGATGATGCCGATCGGCACGTTGATGAGGAAGACCCAGCGCCATCCGCTGATGAAGAGGATCTGGGACGTGCCGGCGAAGAGGCCGCCGATCAGCGGGCCGCCGATCGAGGAGACGCCGAAGACCGACAGGAAGTACCCCTGGTACTTCGCGCGCTCACGCGGGGCGAGGATGTCGCCCATGATCGCCAGCGGCAGCGACATGAGGCCACCCGCGCCGATGCCCTGGAGGCCGCGGAACCCGGCGAGCATCAGCATGGAGGTCGAGAACGACGACAGCACGCTGCCGAGGATGAAGACGCTGATGGCGAAGATGTACAGCGGTCGACGGCCGAAGATGTCGGAGAGCTTGCCGTAGATCGGCGTGGCGATCGTCGAGGTGATGAGGTAGGCGGTGGTGACCCACGCCTGCTGGTTGAGCCCGTGGAGGTCGTCGCCGATGGTGCGGATGGCCGTACCGACGATCGTCTGGTCCAGGGACGACAGGAACATGCCGGCCATGAGGCCGTAGATGACCAGCAGGATCTGCCGGTGCGACATCACGGCGCCGGGCCGGTCGGGCGCGGCGGTGGAGACAGCAGCTGACACGAGACGTCCTCACAGGGATCGGAGCGAAGCGGAGGCGACGGGGGCGCGCAGGAGCAGGCGCCGCCAGTTGCAGTGAGTGCAAGTTTACACGGGCTGCAATCTATTCCCGGCTCCGCGGAGCGATCTCCGAGCGAGGCTCGACCTGCCGCCTGAGAGGATCGGGACGATGCGCTCCGAGTCGTCCGTCCATCCGCTCGACACACCGGTGGGGCGCCTCCTCGGCCTGCGCGAGCGCGGCGTCGTGCGGTTCCGCGGCATCCGCTACGCGACGGCCGAGCGCTTCGGGCGCCCCCGTCCCGCGGCGCCGCCCGTTGGGGAGGTGCCGGCGCTGGAGCCCGCGCCGGCCTGCCCGCAACCCGTGTCGCGCGGCGACCGGATGCTCGGCGACCCGTACCGCGGCATCGGCTTCGACGAGGACTGCCTGCGCCTCTCCATCACCGTGCCCGACGATCTCGCTGAGGACGAGCGGCTGCCGGTGCTCGTCTGGATCCACGGCGGCTCCTACGTCGCCGGCGCCGGCGACCTGCCGATCTTCGACCCGGCCGCGCTCGTGCGGGAGCAGCGCGTCGTGGTCGTCGCGGTCACCTTCCGGCTGGGGGTGCTCGGCTTCCTCGGCGACGGCGCGGCCGTGCCGGCGAACCTCGGCCTGCTCGACCTGCTCGAGGCGCTCCGGTGGGTGCGGGCGCACATCTCTGTGTTCGGAGGGGACCCGGCCGCGGTGACGCTGTTCGGCCAGTCGGCCGGCGGCGATGCGGTCGCCCACCTCCTCGTCGCAGGGACGGGGTTGTTCCAGCGGGCCGTCATCCAGAGCGCGCCGTTCGGCATCCGGCGTCGCCGGGGACGGATGACGGCGCGGATGCTCGACGCGGTCGGCCGCCTCGATCCGGCCGCCGAGGAGGAGCTGCTGTTCGCGGCGCACGACCGCGCGTACACCGCCGCGCGCCGGTTCGGGCTCCGCTCGGGCATGCCGTTCGGGCCGCAGTACGGCCACGATCCGCTGCCCGATGAGGCCGCGATGGACGACGCGTGGCGGGCGGTCGCCCCGAGCGTGGACGTGCTGGTCGGCTGGACGGCGGAGGAGACCGCCTTCTTCGGCGCCGTCAGCCCCGCACTCACGCGGATCTTCGCCCTGCCGTTCGTGGGCGCCCTGCTGCGCCGGCTCGTCGTGCGGCTCACCACCGATGCGGTGTACCGCCGCGGCGGGCGGGCGTTCGCCCGGCTGCTGCGCGGAGCGGGCGCCCGGCTGCGGGAGTACGAGCTCACGTGGCGGCCGAGGGGGAGCGCCGCTCGGGCGGGCCACGTGGTCGACATGCCGCTCCTCTTCCCCGACGCGTCGGCGTGGGCGGGCGCTCGGCTGCTCGGGAACGAGGACCCGGCCGACCTGGAGCGGCTGGGCGCCGGCCTGCGCGCGGTGTGGGGCGCCTTCGCCCGTGGGGAGCCGCTGCCGTCCCTGCCTCCTGGGCCGGTGCGCCTCACGGTGCGGGAGCGCCCCGATCCGGGCCGCCGCTCCGAATCCTCGGCGTGACGCATCACCCTCGCCCCGTCCGTGCCACCGCCGAAGGCCGGACCGTCCTGCCGCCCACGACGGCGATGGCGCTGATCGCCCCCGTCGACCTCCCGTCCGTCTTCCACCGGTGGGGCCCGTTCCCGGCGGTCGTCGCCGTCGAGGAGCAGACCGGGCCCTGGGACGCCCCGGGGCGGACGCGCCGGACGCGGTTCTCGGACGGGGGCTCCGCCGTCGAGACGCTGCTCGAGTACGAGGCCGGCCGGCGCTTCGCCTACGCGCTCCAGGACTTCGTCACCCCGCTCGGCCGGCTCGTCACGCGGGTTCGGGGGGAGTGGGTCTTCCCACCCGACGGTGCCGGCTGCCTCGTGCGCTGGACGTGGGACTTCCATCCGCGGGGATGGTCGCGACCGCTGCTCGCGGTCGCCGTCGTCCCGCTGTTCCGCCGGTACATGCGCCGCGTCGTGGCGGCCTCCATCGCGCTGGCCGAACGCTCCGCGGACGTGTGAAGGCCCCTGCCCCGAGCACGACAGCAGGACGAGCTCGCTTCAACAGGACGATCCGGCCGGTTTCGTCCTGCTGAAGCGGTTCGGTCCTGCCGACGTGCTCCCGGTCCGAGGTGGTCGACGCCTGACCACGGGAGCCTGCGCGGGGAACTCCCGTCCCCGACTCAGCGCTCTCCCCGGTGCCGCGGCCACGCTGCCCAAGAGGTTGTATCGGGGAAAGGGCTCTCATGGTCGATCGCATCGCCGACATCTGGGGCACGCGGACCGGGTTCGCGCGGGGAGAGCTGTGGCCCGTCCGCGTGGACGTGAAGCTCGCCGACGGCCTGACCGAGTCCGACGTGGACCGCTGGGTCACCTCCGCCTGCGTGCTCTGCAGCAACGGCTGCGGGCTCGACATCGCCGTCAAGGACGGCGAGATGGTGGGGGTCAGGGGCAAGGCGACCGACCTCGTGAACCACGGCCGGCTCGGTCCCAAGGGGCTGTTCGCGAGCTGGGAGGGTGTCAGGAACGGGCAGCGGCTGACGAAGCCGCTCATCCGGGTGGACGGCGAGCTCGTCGAGACCGACTGGGACACCGCGATGAACCGCATCGTCGAGCGGAGCAAGCAGCTGCTCGCCGAGAAGGGGCCGCTCAGCCACGGCTTCTACACGAGCGGCCAGCTGTTCCTCGAGGAGTACTACGCCCAGGCCATCGTCGGGAAGGCCGGGCTCGGCACCCCGCACATGGACGGCAACACCCGCCTCTGCACGGCCACGGCGGCCGCGTCGATGAAGGAGAGCTTCGGCTCCGACGGCCAGCCCGGCAGCTACAGCGACATCGACGAGTGCGACGCGATGTTCCTCTACGGCCACAACATGGCCGAGACGCAGACGGTGCTGTGGATGCGGGTGCTCGACCGGCTGGCCGGACCGAACCCGCCGCGCCTCGTCTGCGTCGACCCCCGCGAGACCGAGGTCGCGCGGCACGCGGAGGTGCACCTCGCGGTCCGGCCGGGCACGAACCTCGCCCTCATGCACGGCCTCGTGCGCGAGATCATCGCGCAGGGCTGGATCGACGAGGACTACATCGCCGAGCACACCGTCGGCTTCGGCGAGCTGGGCGACACGGTGAACCCGTGGACGCCGGAGGGGGTCGCCTAGCCCTGCGGCGTCGACGCCGCGGACGTGCGCCGCGCCGCCGAGATCTTCGGGACGAGCGACCGCGTGCTCTCGACCGTGCTGCAGGGCTTCTACCAGTCGTCACAGGCGACGGCGTCGAGCTGCCAGGTGAACAACCTCCACCTGCTGCGCGGCAAGATCGGCACGCCGGGCAACGGCATCCTCCAGATGAACGGCCAGCCGACCGCGCAGAACAACCGCGAGGCGGGCGCCGACGGGGACCTGTCGGGATTCCGCAACTGGGAGAACCCGGCGCACGTCGACCAGCTGGCGACGCTCTGGGGCGTGCACCCCGACACGATCCCCCACTGGGCGCCGCCGACCCACGCCATGCAGATCTTCCGGTACGCCGAGCAGGGGTCGATCGAGCTGCTGTGGATCATCGCGACGAACCCGGCCGTCTCCATGCCGCAGGCAGAACGGATCCGGCGCATCCTCGGCCAGGAGAGCCTGTTCCTGGTCGTCGAGGACCTCTACCTCACCGAGACCGCCCGGCTCGCGGACGTGGTGCTCCCCGCCGCCGCCTGGGGCGAGAAGCAGGGCACGTTCACGAACGTGAACCGCACGGTGCACCTGTCGGACAAGGCGGTCGAGCCGCCGGGCGAGGCGCGCAGCGACCTCGACATCTTCCTCGACTACTCGAGGCGGATGGACTTCCGTCGCGACGACGGGCGCCCGCTGCTCGACTGGACCTGCCCCGAGGACGCGTTCAAGGCGTGGCAGGAGTGCACCCGCGGCCGGCTCGTCGACTACACCGGGCTGTCCTACGAGAAGCTGCGCGGGGGAACCGGCATCCCGTGGCCCTGCAACGAGGAGCATCCCGACGGCACGAACCGGCTCTACGGGGACGGCGTCTTCCCCACCGAGTTCGACCGGGCGGAGTCGTTCGGCCACGACCTGCTCACCGGGGCGACCGTCGGTCCGCTGAAGTTCCGGGCGCTGCAGGCGAACGGCCGCGCGATCCTGAAGACGGCCCCGTACTCCCCGGCCAGCGAGCCGCCCGACGAGGAGTACCCCTTCCTCTACTCGACGGGGCGCACCGTCTACCAGTTCCACACCCGCACCAAGACGGCCAGGGCGAAGCAGCTGAACAGGGCGGCGCCGTCCGCCTGGGTCGAGCTCTCGGTGCCGGATGCCGAGCGGCTCGGGATCGGCGAGGGCGACCTCGTGCGGGTCGCGTCCCGCCGCGGCGAGATCGTCGTGCCGGCCCGCGTAGGCCGGGTGCGGGAGGGCACCGTCTTCGCGCCCTTCCACTACGGCTACTGGGAGCAGGAGCGCTCCGGGCCGGACGGCAGGCCGACCGCGGCGAACGAGCTGACCGAGACGGAGTGGGACCCGGTGTCGAAGCAGCCGATCCTCAAGGTGGCGGCGGTGCGGATCGAGAAGGTGGCCGACGCGGTCGGCCCGGCACCCGCCCCCACCACGACCGCATCCCGCCCCGCGGACCCCTCCGCCGTACCGCCGACGACCGGTGGCCCGGATGCGGAGGCTGAGGAGCACCTGCGCGTCACCGCGCCGCCGGTCGCACCGGACGAGGGAGGACGGAAGTGAAGCTGCCGATCTACCTCGGCATGCTGCAGCAGGCCGAGCGGGAGCTGGCGAGCTCGTTCCGCACCGTGGCGGACGGCCACGGCGACGAGCCCGACGTGCGGTCGATCTGCAGCGTCCTCGCGCGGCAGTGCGACGAGCACGTCGCGGCGCTGCAGCCCCTCGTCGACCGGTACGGCACCCAGCCCGACGACGAGCCGGAGCGCCTGCACGCCGTCGCCCTGCCGGAGCCCCGCACCGGACCGGTGGGGCTGCTGCGCGACCTGCAGGACGTGCACCTGCTCGCCTCCTTCGTCGACATGACCTGGACGCTGGTCGGGCAGGCCGCGGCGGCGCTGCGCGACGAGGACCTGCAGCAGCGGATCGCCCGGCACGAGGCGGAGACGCAGGTGCAGGTCGCCTGGCTCACCACCCGCATGAAGCAGGCCGCCCCGCAGGCCCTCGTGGTCGCCGGGTGACGCAGGTCGGGTCGGGCGGCGCCCCGCTCGACCGGTTCGAGGGCGGCGCGCTCGAGCGGGCTACGGGGAACCGGGCCGCCGCGGCGCTGTACGCGGCGCTCCTCAGCCTCCTCGTGCTCGCGCTCGCGGGAGCGGTCGGCCTCGCCCTGAAGCAGCCGTGGCTGTTCCCGAGCCTCGGGCCGACCGTCATGCTGTTCTTCCAGTCGCCACGGCAGCGGGCGTCGCGGCCGGTGCACGCCCTCGTCGGCCACGGGGTCGCGCTCGTCGTCGGGTGGCTCTGCCTCGTCGTCTTCGGGCTGGTCGGCGCGCCGCCCGTCCCCGTGGCCGGCCTGACCCCGCCCTACCTCGTCGCCGGTGCCCTGTCCGTCGCCCTCACGACGGGGATCCTCGCCCTGCTGAAGCTCGAGCATCCGCCCGCCGGCGCCACCACGCTCATCGTCAGCCTCGGCATCATCGCGACACCCGTCGGAGTCCTCACCATGGCGGCGGCCGTGGTGCTCGTCACCCTGGCCGGCTGGGTGGTGAACCGCCTCCTCCTCGGCCGTCGCGTCTGACCGGCAGCAGGCCGTCGCGTGCTCATGCCGTGAGGAGCATGGAGGCGACGGCCGCGTGCAGCGGATCGACGGCCTGGCCGTCGAAGGCCCAGGCCACCGTCTGAGCGAGGGTCCAGCGCCTCGCGCGCTCCCGGTCGACGCGGAGCACGCGGGTGAGCCGGTCGAGCGCCGGCAGCAGCGCCGCGGGATCCCGCCGCGCCACGTCCCGGAGGACGGGCGCGAGCCCGAACGCGCGCTCGCCGGCCAGCGGCTTCGGGTCGATCACCAGCCAGGGCTCGCGCTCGGCCCGCAGCACGTTCCCGGCATGGAGGTCCTGGTTCAGCAGCACGGGCTCGTCCTGCGTCCCGGGGAGCTCCATCAGCGCGAGCAGGGCGACGTCGAGGACCGGGCGGGGCAGGGCCCGGCCGGTCCGTGCCCACGCCGCCTCGAGCCCGTCCCGCCAGTGGGACGCCTCAGCCGTCAGCGTCGGCATACCCTCCGGAGCGGGGATCCACAGGCGCGGGAGCAGCGCCGACAGCACCTCGAGCGCCTCGGCGGGCGATGCGAGCAGGGAGGTGCCGGGCACGCAGCGCTCCAGCAGCAGCGCCCGTCGCTCGTCGTCCCGGTCGAGGAGCCGCACCGCGCCGCGCCCGGACCACGCCGCGAGGGCCTCTCCTTCGGGGCGGCTCTCCCGATCCGGGAACTGGAGCTTCAGCACCACCGGCGTCCCCGCGGCGGTGCGGGCCCGCAGGGCGAGCGAGGCGAACGCGTCCGGATACGGCTCCTCGAGCGTCAGGTGCCAGCTCCGCGCGGCGGCGTCGACGAGCCCCGGGAGGCGGGTGAGCCACTCGGAGCCCCCGGGCTCGTTCCGCAGCCACGCCAGCGACGCAGGGACGCCCGGTGACCCGCTCCCAGGATCCATCACGGCAGATCTCCCTCAACCTCAAGCCTGCGTCCATACCGTTGCACCAGGCCAAAGGAGCCGCTGCGGCGGATGCGAGGAGGCATCGTGGCGAACACCCTCGAACGGGCGAAGCAGGTCGGGCATGCGCGGTGGACCCGCCTGATCCCGGTCGCGATCATCGTCTACATCATCTCGTTCATGGACCGGACGAACATCGGGTTCGCGCTGAACGGGATGCACAAGGACCTCGGCATCGACGCAGCCCAGCAGGGTCTCGCCGCGGGCATCTTCTTCATCGGCTACCTGGTGCTGCAGATCCCCGGCGGCCACCTCGCGGAGCACTGGAGCGCGAAGAAGTTCGTCGGCATCATGCTCTTCGTCTGGGGCGTCGTGGCGATCGCCACCGGCTTCGTGCAGAACCTCTGGGAGCTGATCATCGCCCGGTTCCTGCTCGGCGTCGCCGAGGCCGGCATCTGGCCGGCGATCCTCGTGCTCATCAGCCACTGGTTCCCGGCGGCCGAGCGTGCCCGCGCCTACGCGTTCTGGATGATGAACATCGCGATCTCGTCGATCATCACCGCCCCGCTGTCCGGCTGGATCCTGTCCTTCTCCGACTGGCGCTGGCTGTTCGTGATCGAGGGCGCGTTCCCGTTCGTCATCGCCGCCCCGCTCTGGTGGCTCCTCATCGCCGACCGCCCCAGCGAGGCGAAGTGGGCAGCGCCGGAGGAGACCGCCTACATCGAGCAGGCGCTCGCCGCGGACCGGAGGGAGCAGGGTGAGCAGCCGCACCTCGGCCTGAAGCACGTCGTCACGAACTCCGTCGTGCTGCGCCTGACGCTCGTCTACTTCCTCATCCAGATCGGCTTCTACGGCATCAACATCTGGCTGCCGAAGGTGATCGGCACGATCACCGGCGGCGTCCCGCTCGTCGTCGGATTCGTCACCGCCATCCCCTATGTGCTGGCGATCGTCGCCCTCTGGTTCAACGCGAGGGGTGCCGACCGCAGCGGCCGCTACTCGACGCACGTCGCCATCTCGATGGCGGTCGGCGCCGTCGCGCTCGTGATCTCCGTCGCCACCGGCGGCGCGGCACCGGTCGTCGCGATCGTCTTCATCAGCATCGCGGTCGCCGGCGCGCTCGCCTACGACGGGCCCTTCTGGGCGTCCGGCTCCCAGGCGATGCCGGCGGTGGTCGCCGGCGCGGCGATGGGCTTCATCAACGCGGTGGGACACCTCGGCGGATTCGTCGGGCCGTACGTCGCCGGCATCGCGCAGGACGCGTCCGGCGGCAGCTTCCTCGGCGCCTCGATCTTCCTCGCCGTCTGCCTCGTCGCCGCAGGCGCGGTCATGCTCACCCTGCGACGCAAGGGCGACCACCCGCACGTCCGTGAGACCGAGCACGAGGCGCTCGCCCGGTCCACGGCCGAATGACGGACCGCGGCCCGGACTGGGCGAGCCGTCTGCCCCCGGCACGCCCGGTGCCGGCCGACGCCGTCCGGGACCGGCTCCCCGGAGCCCCGTGGGTCGTCGTGCTCGACGACGACCCGACCGGGACGCAGACGGTGCAGGACGTGCCCGTCCTCACGGCCTGGAGCGCGGAGGACCTCGCCTGGGCGCTCGGGCAGGGGCGGCCCGGCTGCTTCGTGCTCACCAACACGCGCAGCCTCAGCCCCGGCGCGGCGGCGACGCGGGTGCGCGAGGTCGCCGAGGCGGCGCTCGCGGCGGCCGGCTCGACCGCCGCCCTCGCGTTCGTCAGCCGCAGCGACTCGACGCTCCGCGGGCACTTCCCCCTGGAGACGGACGTGCTCGCCGAGGTGCTGCGCACCCACGGCCGACCGGCCGGGGGCCTGCTCCTCGCCCCCGGCTACATCGACGCCGGCCGGGTGACGCTCGACGGCGTCCACTGGCTGGCGGACGCGCAGGGCCTCACCCCGGTGGGGGAGAGCGAGTTCGCCGCCGACGCCACCTTCGGCTACCGCAGCTCCCGGCTCGCCGACTGGGTCGCGGAGAAGCGGGGCGCGCCCGTCCCTGTCGCATCCATCCCGCTCGCGACCGTCCGAGCGGGCACGGAGGCGCTCCGCCGCGCGATGGCGGACGCCGGCGACGCCGTGCTCATCCCGGATGCGGTCAGCGACGACGACCTCCGTGCGGTCGTGCTCGCCGAGCTCGAACTCGAGGCCGCCGGCGCCCCGCTCCTCATCCGCAGCGGTCCCTCCTACGTGCGCGCCCGCCTCGGCCAGGCGGCCCACCGCCCCATCGGGGATGAGCGCCTCGCGCAGCTCGTGGGCCACGGCGTCGCCGGGCTCGTGGTCGTCGGCTCGCACGTCGGCCGCACCACCCGTCAGCTGGAGCGGTTGCGGAGCCGCATCCCCGCGACGGAGGTCGAGCTCGACGTCACCCGCGTGGTCGAGGACCCTCGCGGCGCGGTGGTGACCGCGCGGGAGCGGGTGCTCGCCGCGGAGGACGGCGCCCTCGTGGTGCTGAGCACGAGCCGCGCCCGCGTCACCGGCCGGGACGGCGCCGAGAGCCTCGCGATCGCCAGGACCGTGAGCGCCGCGCTCAGCGAGGTCGTCGCCGAGGTGGTGCGCACCCGCCGGCCCGCGTTCGTGGTCGCGAAGGGCGGCATCACCTCGTCGGACATCGCCACGGAGGCGCTCGGCATCCGCCGCGCCTGGGCGCGTGGCACGCTGCTGCCCGGCATCGTCTCGCTCTGGGAACCGGTCGAGGGGCCGGCCGCGGGACTGCCGTACGTGGTGTTCGCGGGCAACGTCGGCGACGACGACGCCCTCGCGACGGTGGTGGAGCGGCTCACCGCCGCGAGCAGGGAAGGGGAACGCGGATGAGGGTGCTGATCACGGGCGGGGCGGGGTTCCTCGGGAGCCTGCTGGCGCGGCGGATCCTGGCGGACGGCTCGCTCGCGGCCGGCGGCGCCGCACCCGCACCGGTCGACGAGCTCGTGCTGCTGGACCTCGCCGAGCCGCCCGCGGCGCTCGCCGCCGATCCCCGCGTCACGGCCAGGGTCGGTCCCATCGCGGAGCTGCTGCCGGCCGAGGCCGACGTCGACGTCGTCTTCCACCTCGCCGGGGTCGTGAGCGGCGCGGCCGAGGCCGACTTCGACCTGGGCATGGCGGTCAACGTCGACGGGACGCGGGCCGTGCTCGAACGGTGCCGGGCCCAGGCCGTCCCCCCGGTGCTCGTCTTCTCGAGCTCGCTCGCCGTCTTCGGGCAGGATCCGGCCCTCCCCCCGCTCGACGAGGTCGACGACGAGACCCTCCCGCGCCCGCAGACCAGCTACGGCACCCAGAAGCTCATCGGGGAGCTGCTCGTCGCCGACTGCACGAGGAAGGGGTTCGTCCGCGGCCGGAGCGTGCGCCTGATGACGGTCTCCGTCCGGCCGGGGCAGCCGAACGCGGCGGCCTCGAGCTTCCTGTCCGGCATCATCCGGGAGCCGCTCGCGGGGGAGCGGGCCGTGTGCCCGGTCCCGCCGGACACCCCGGTCGCGCTCTCCGCCCCGCGCCGCACCATCGAGGGCCTGCTGGCCGCCGCGGCGGCGAGCGACGCCGACTGGGGCAGCCGCACCGCGGTCACCCTCCCCGCCCTCAGCACCACCCCGCGCGAGATGGCCGAGGCGCTCGACCGCGTCGCCGGCGCGGGCACGAGCGACCTCATCGACTGGACGCCCGACCCGGTGGTCGCCGCGATCGTCGCGACCTGGCCGGCGCGCTTCCGCACCGATCGGGCCGCGGCGCTGGGGCTGGCGCCGGAGCGGTCGTTCGACGACGTGATCCGGGCGTACCGGCACGGGCAGTCCCTCAGCGGGGAAGGAGCCGCGGCTTCCTAGGCTCTCCTCCATGGAATATCGGCAGCTCGGACGATCGGGTCTCCGCGTCTCGACCA
>JBQCCU010000293.1:0-2715 GCA_051961935.1 Amnibacterium sp.
AGCGCGGCGAGACGGCGGGGCATCGTCCCAGTCTGCGCCGCCCCACTCGCCGTGTCGCGCCGCCCCGCCGTCCTGGCCCGGAGACGGGGCGACCCCCACCCCCCCACGAGGGAGAGCACGGCGAAGAACAACAACACAAAAAAGGGCCGGAACTGGAAGCACGGAGCCCCCTACAACCGAAACCCAGGCCCGGTGGGGGGTTGGGTCACCCCCCGTCTCCGGGCCAGGACGGCGGGGCGGCGCGACACGGCGAGTGGGGCGGCGCAGACTGGGACGATGCCCCGCCGTCTCGCCGCGCTCGCCGTCGTGGCGGGCGCAGCCCTCGCCGCCGTCGCGGGGCAGCCGGCGGCCGCGACGGACACGGCCGTGACGAGCGTCGCGGGCACCGCCGGCGCCGTCGGCGCCGACGTGTCGCACCCGCAGTGCCCCGTCTTCCCCGGCCAGGTGCCGCTCGGCCTGCCGGGCTCGCTGCCGTTCGCGATCGTCGGGGTGAACGACGGCGTCGCCTTCGCCCCGAATCCCTGCCTCCGCGAGGAGCTCGCCTGGGCCCGCACGGTCACCGCCGGCCACCCGGGTGCCGTCGCGGTCTACGCGAACACCGCCAACCCCGGTCCCTCCTCGGCGCGCTGGCCCCGCGCCGCGCGGCTCGGTGCCGCCGATCCCTACGGCGCCTGCACGGCCGGCAGCGCCGGACCGGCGTGCGCCTTCGAGTACGGCTGGGCGCTCGCCGCCGACGACCTCCGCCGTGCGGCGCTGCCGTCGGGGACCCGGTTGTGGCTCGACGTCGAGTCCGCGAACACCTGGGCCGGTACGCGGGAGGCGAACCGGGCCGTGCTGGAGGGCATGACCGCCGCGTTCGTCGCGGCGGGCGAACGGCCGGGTCTCTACGCGAACCGCAGCGACTGGGCCGCGATCATCGGGGCCGTGCCCACCGGGAGCCCGATCCATGAGCTGCCCACCTGGCTCGCCGGCGCGACGTCACGCTCCGGCGCCGCGGAGAACTGCACCCACGCGACCCTGCCCGGCGGTGGCCGCATCGAGCTCACCCAGTACGTGCCGCCGCTCGAAGCGCTCGACGCCGACCTCGCCTGCCCGTGATCCTCGACGCCGTCGTGCTCGCGGGCGGCAGGGCGAGCCGCCTCGGCGGCATCGACAAGACCGGCCTCGGGCCCCCCGGTGACACCCTGCTCGACCGCGCCCTTCGCGCCGCGGCGCCGGCACGGCGGCGGGTCGTCGTCGCCGGTCCCGACGACCGACGCCCTGTCGGCGGGGCGCTCCGGACGACGGAGTCGCCCCGGTACGGCGGCCCGGGCGCCGCCCTGCGGGCCGGCCTCGCCCTGCTGCCGGGATCGGCGGGGGCGGTCCTCACGATCGCGGCGGACCTCCCGGCCGTCGAACGCGCCGTGCCGGCCCTGCTCGCGGCCGTGGATGAGGCCTCGGCGGTCGACGGCTGGATGGCCGTCGACCCGGACGGGCGCGACCAGCCGCTGCTCGCCGTCTACCGGGCGGGGCCGCTGCGGGCGGCCGTCGCCGCGCTGCCGGACGGTGGCGCGGGCGCGCCGCTCCGGCGCGTGACCGAGGTGCTCGACCTCGCGCGGATCCCGCTGGCCGCTGACCTCGTCACCGATGTCGACACCCCTGAGGACGCCGAGCGGGCCGGGCTGCCGCTCTGCGGCTGAGCCCTGCACACGCGCGATTCACAGCGCAACCCCCTTTTCCCCGCCGACCGGCGCGTGCTCCCATAGGCGCGAGCGGTCCACCCGGCGCGTCGGGGCGGCGGGATGGCCGTGGGCGCGGCCGCCGCTCGACCACACGAGACCGGAGGTGGGCGGCCATGATGGAGTGGAACGCGATCATCCTCGCCGGCGGGCGCGCTGCCCGCCTCGGCGGCATCGACAAGTGCGCGATCGAGATCGGCGGCCGACGGCTGCTCGACGCCGCGCTCGAGGCGACGAGGGACACGTCCGCGCGCGTGCTCGTCGGCCCGGAACGGAGCTGGGTCCACGACGTCCCGCGCGTGCTCGAGGAGCCCCGCTACGGCGGCACCCAGGTCGCCGTCGACGCGGGGCTGCGGGCGCTCGACGAGACGCCGGAGCAGCTCACGGCGGTGATCGCCGCCGACCAGCCGCGCGTCGACGACGCGCTCGCGGAGCTGCTGAAGGAGGTGCGGCCGCAGGCGGCGGTCGACGCCTGGGTGGGCATGGACTACGGCGGCCACCGCCATCCGCTCCTCGCCGTCTACCGCACGGAGGCCCTCCGCCACGCCCTCGCGGCCGAGCGGGCCGAGCACGGGCGGCTCGGGCGGCAGCTGCTCGGGCTGCTCCCCCGCATGACGATCCGTCCGGTGCAGCTGCTCGGCTACCTCTGCGCCGACATCGACACCCCGATCGAGCTCGTCGAGCACGGGCTGGACCCCGAGCGGGTGCTGCCGAAGGAGCGGCTCCGCCAGGTCTGGTGAGCGGCGGCGCGGAGCCGGCGCCCAGGCAACATCCGGCTCTCGTGCGGCGAATGTCCTTGTCGTGGGGCAAGGATCTCCTCCGGCGCCCGGCCCCGGACGCCCCGACGAGGAGGTCCCATGGGATTCGTGCGCGAGATGCGGAGGAGCGGCAACGGGCTGCTCACCCGGGCGGCCGTCGTGGCCGCGATCGGCGGGCTGCTGTTCGGCTACGACACGGGCGTCATCTCGGGCGCCATCCTCTACATCCAGAAGGACCT
>JBQCCU010000294.1:0-3434 GCA_051961935.1 Amnibacterium sp.
GGCGGGAGGCCGCGACTGGGCCTGGATCGCCGTGATGGCGATCGTGTTCACGATGTCCCGGACGAGCGCGCCGCGGGACAGGTCGTTGATCGGCTTGTTGAGCCCCTGCAGCACCGGCCCGATGGCGAGGGCGTTCGAGGACCGCTGGACCGCCTTGTAGGTGTTGTTGCCGGTGTTGAGGTCCGGGAACACGAACACCGTCGCGCGACCGGCGACGGGGGAGTCGGGCATCTTCGTGCGCGCCACCTCCGGGTCGGCGGCGGCGTCGTACTGGATCGGCCCCTCGACGAGCAGGTCGGGCGCGCGCCGCCGCACGAGCTCGGTCGCGGTGCGCACCTTCTCGACCTCGGCGCCGCTGCCGCTCGTGCCCGTCGAGTAGGAGAGCATCGCCACCCTCGGGTCGATGCCGAACCGCTCGGCGGTCGCGGCGGCGACGCCGGGGTCGGCGGCGGCGTCGTACTGGATGGGGCCCTCCACGAGCAGCCGCGGTGCCCGCGCACGGACCAGCTCCGTCGCGGCGCGCACCTTCTCGACGTCCGCCCCGCTGCCGGAGGTGCCGGTGGAGTAGGAGAGCATCGCGACGCGCGGCTCGATCCCGAACTGCTCGGCCGTGCGGGCCGCGGAGATCGCGATGTCCGCGAGCTGCTCGCTCGTCGGATCCGGGATCACGGCGCAGTCGCCGTAGACGAGCACGCGGTCGGCGAGCGCCATGAGGAACACGCTCGAGACCACCGAGACCCCGGGCGCCGTCCTGATCAGCTCGAAGGCGGGGCGGATGGTGTGCGCCGTCGTGTGCGCGGCGCCGGAGACCATCCCGTCGGCGAGGCCCTCGTGCACCATGAGCGTGCCGAAGTACGACACGTCGGTGACCGTGTCCCGCGCGAGCTCGAGCGAGACCGCCTTGTGGGCCCGCTCCCGGGCGTAGACCTCGGCGAAGCGCTCCCGGAGCGGCTCCGCAAAGGGGTTGATCACGTGGGCGCGGCCGAGGTCGATGCCGAGCGCGAGCGCCCTCGTCCGCACCGCGACCTCGTTGCCGAGGATCGTGATGTCGGCGACGTCGCGGGCGAGCACGATCCCGGCCGCCTCGAGCACCCGGTCGTCGTCGCCCTCGGGCAGCACGATGTGCCGCTTGTCGGCGCGCGCCCTCGCGAGCAGCCCGTACTCGAACATGAGCGGCGTGACCACGCTCGAGGCGTGCACGTCGAGGGCGGCGAGCAGCCGGTCCACGTCGACGTGTGCGTCGAAGAGGGCGAGCGCATCCGCGGTCTTCCTGGGCGACTCGGCGGCGAGCAGGCCGCGGGCGGAGGACACGGCGGTCACGGTCTCGTAGGTGCCGAGGTCGGTGCGGGCGATCGGCAGCGTCGCGAGGCCCTCGATCAGCCGTGCCGCGTTCGGTGTGGGCGTGAGGCCGCCGGTGAGCAGCACGCCGGTGATCGAGGGGAACGTCGCCGACGCGTGCGCGAGCAGCACCCCGACGAGGGTGTCGCCGCGGTCGCCCGGCGTGACGACGAGGGCCCCGGGGACGAGCCGGGGGAGGAGGTTCTCGAGCGTCATCGCCGCGACGACGGTGGCGTCGACGTTCCGGTCGAGCATCGCCGTGTCGCCGAGCATCAGCGTGGCGCCCGCCGCGGCGAGCACCGTGGCGAGGCTCGGCGCGACGAGCGACGGGTCCTCCGGGATCGCGAACACGGGCACGTCGCCGCCGACGAGCGGCGCGATCAGGCCCGGCATCGCCGCGCGCTCGGCGGGCTCGGCCCGGTTCACGACCACCGCGGCGAGGTCGGCGTGCTCGCCGCGGAACTCGCCGAGGGCGATCTCGGCCACCTGCTCGACCTCGTGCGCGGTGCGCCCGCCGCGCCCGCTCGAGGTTCGGCCGCCGAGCACGAGCACGACCGCGGCGCCGAGGTTCGCGGCGACGCGGGCGTTGAAGCGCAGCTCGGTGGGGGTGCCGACGTCCGTGTAGTCGCTGCCGACGACGAGGACGGCGTCCCAGGTGTCCGCCACCGACCGGAACCGCTCGATGATCCGGGAGAGCGCCGCGTCCGGGTCGTGGTGCACGTCCTCGTAGGTGGTGCCGACCACCGCGGCCGGGTCGATCTCGACGGTCGCGTGCTTCAGCAGCAGGTCGAGCACGTAGTCGCCCTCCGTGGAGCGGCTCACCGGCCGGAAGACGCCCACCCGGCCGACCCGTCGGCCGAGCGCCTCGAGGAGCCCGACCGCCACCGCCGACTTGCCCGTGTGCCCCTCCGCGGAGGCGAGGTAGATCGTCTGGGGCATGGTCCGGATGCTAGGCCCCCGGCCTTGCCGGTGGGATGGGGCGCCGTCGCACTCCGGTACGGTCGATCGACGGCACTTCAGGAGGCGAGATGGCCGACAGCCCGATGTCGGCGTCGCCGTACGAGGTGCTCGGGGTGACGGCGACGGCGTCCGACGAGGACCTTCGCCGCGCGTACCGGCGGCTGCTGCGCGAGACGCATCCGGACACCGGCGGGGACCCGCAGCGGTTCATCGCCGTGCAGGTCGCCTGGGAGCGGATCGGCAGCCCCGACGCCCGGCGCCGGTACGACGCGGGGCACGCGGCGCCCGACACGGAGGCGCCGACGTGGGCGCCGCCTCGGGCGGACGGCCCGCAGCACCATCGCCCGACCGCCCGCGCGTACGGCCACCCGGGCGGCTGGCGGCGGCAGCGCTACCTCGAGCTGCTGGGGGAGTGGGTCGGCCGGGGCGCGGCGATCCCCGACCCGTACGACCCGGTGCTCGTGCGCCGCGCGCCGCGGGAGATCCGGCACCTGCTCGCCGACGCGCTCGCGGAGGAGGCGACCGCGCGGCGGCTCGCGACCCTCGGCATCGGGTACACCGTCTGGCACGACGTGGCGGCGGGCGGCTCCGACGACAAGGTCGACCACCTCGTGCTCGGGCCGACCGGGCTCTTCGCGATCCAGTCGGAGGACTTCGGCGGCCCGGTGCGGGTGCGCCGCGGCGAGCTGATCGGCGACGTGCTGGAGGGGGAGCGGCCGATGCACGAGCTCGCCCAGCGCGCTACGGCCGTCGCCCGGGCCGCGCGGGTCCGGTTCACCGCGCTGCTGCTGGTGCTGCCGGACGACGCGCTCACGACGCCCGCCGAGTCGCTCGGCACCTCGAAGGGCGCCGAGCTCGTGGTGCTGCAGGCCTCGACCCTGCTCACCGCCCTCCGCGACGGGCTCCCGGGCGGCCGCGCGGTCGGCGGCACCGAGATCTTCGAGGTGCGCACGCGGCTGCAGCAGACCGTCCGGTTCGCCTGAGCACCCGCATTCGTCCGCGTTGGGGACGCGTGTCCGCGCTCGCCGCCGTACAGGCGTCCCGAACCCGGACGAGCGCTCCTAGGATGATCCGCCGTGCCCGAGCGCGATCGATCCGACCTGACCGACCCGACCTGGTGGCGCGACGCCGTCGTC
>JBQCCU010000295.1:0-4075 GCA_051961935.1 Amnibacterium sp.
GGAGGTGCTGCGCGTCAAGGGCGTCCGCGCCGTGCAGCAGCACCTCGTCGACGGCGTCCAGGGCGTCTACCGCAGCCAGGGCGTGCCGATCCACGACAAGCACATCGAGGTCATCGTGCGGCAGATGCTGCGCAAGGTCACCGTCGTCGACCACGGCGACACGGACCTGCTCCCCGGTGAGCTCGTGGACCGCTCGCGCTACCAGGAGGTCAACCGCGCCGCCCTCGCCGAGGGCAAGAAGACTGCGTCGGCCCGCCAGGAGGTCATGGGCATCACCAAGGCCTCGCTCGCGACCGAGTCGTGGCTGTCGGCGGCCTCCATCCAGGAGACCACCCGCGTGCTCACGCAGGCGGCGATGGACGGCAAGTCCGACCCGCTGCTCGGCCTCAAGGAGAACGTGATCATCGGCAAGCTGATCCCGGCCGGCACCGGTCTTCCCCGGTACCGCGACGTGAAGGTGGAGCCGACGGAGGAGGCGAAGGCCGAGCGGTACCCGCTCCGGTCCTTCGGCGACGAGCCGGTGTTCAACGACGCCGACCTGTCGTTCGTCGACTTCGACTCGTTCTCGAGCGACGACTACACCCCCGGCACCTACAACTGATCCGGTAGGTCCGAACGAAGGGCCCGCTCCCCGCAAGGGGGCGGGCCCTTCGTCGTCCCCAAAGCGGGCACTTGCCACTTTCTGCCCTCATGAGCCCCCGGATGAGGGCAGAAAGTGGCAAGTCTGCGCGTCGGGAGCGCATGGCACCCGTTCGGGGGGATGGCTCCCCGAGCGCCGCGGGAACTAGCGTGGGAGGGCGCCGGCCACCCATCCGGTGCTTGTCGCGTCCCCCGCGCGGCGATCGCTTCCGCACCCAACGGATCCCCCCAGTGACCACGCACCGCACCGTGGCCGTGCCCGCATCCGCGCGCACGTCCCGCACCCACCAGCCCAACCGTCCCGGACGGGAGGGCCGCTGATGCTGCGCCCCAACCGCCAGGAGCGTGAGCTCGACCGCGCCGTGGCCCAGTGGCTGGCGTGGCTGCCCCGCTGGGATCCCGCCAACACCAGGCGCCGTGAGCGGCTCTGCGCCGTCTGCCCCGTGTGGGCGGTCGATCTGGGCCTCACCGACGTGCCGCACGGCGTGCTGCACGCCCTCGTCGTCTCCATCGACGGGCTGATCACCGAGCACATCCGCCGGTCGCTGGCCCTCGAGCCGTTCCTGCCGCAGGACGAGGTGGATGCGATGCGCACGCAGCTGCGGGCGGACGCGACCGCGTGGATCGCGAAGCAGCGCGCCGTGGTCGAGCGGACCCTCGACGCCTACGTGGAGCCGAAGGTGCAGCACATGGCCGCCCTGCTCCTGGAGGAGCTCGCCGGCTGACGCGACCCGCCGCCGCCTCCGCTTCTGCTGTCCGTAGGGACGACTGCGGCCGCTGTTCCGGCAGCAGTCGTCCGCATGGACAGCAGACGGGCGAGGGGGCGGCCCGGAGGCGGCGCCGGGCCTCTCGGTCAGGCCTCGGGGGCGATGAGCTCCGCCTGCAGCGGCCAGTCCTCACCGTCGAGGATCACCTGGGTCGCGGCGCGGGTCACGGGGTGCACGAGGATCGGCGCGAGCAGGTTCACGACCGGTGCGCCGCCCGACAGCGTCGCGACCACGTAGAGGTCGACCTCCTCCGGCGCCTCGGCGCCCAGGGTGCCGTGGTGCTCGGCCGTGAGCTGCGGCTGGTACTCCGGCACGAAGTACGCCGGGTCGATGAGGAACAGCCGCAGGTCGGCGCCGACGGTGTCGTGCATCGAGTAGAGGCCGAGCGCGCCCTCGACCTCGTCGAGGTCGAAGTCGACCACGGGGGAGAGGCCGGGCGGCGGCGTCGTGAAAACGAGGTGGCCGGCGCGGGAGAGGGTCTCGGTGATCATCGCAGGAAGCTCATCAGGGTCGGTTGCAGGGACTGCGCGGTGACCTGGAGCGCCGTCTGGTAGGCGACCTCCTGGGTCTTCAGATCGAGCAGCACCTTGGTGGTGTCGGCGTCCTCGATGCCGGACCGCTGCGTCTCCAGCGTGAGCGACTCGTTCGCGTTGGCGGTCTTCGCCGCGGTCACTCGAGCGTAGTTGGCGCCGAGCGTCGCGTGCACGGCGCTCATCTGCGTGAGCCCGTTCTGCAGGGCGGTCAGCCCCGAGGTGATGGCCCCGTCGGAGGCGCCCGTCGTGTCGCGCAGCGCCGCCGAGATCGCGTCGATGGTCTGGAACACCGACGGCGAGGCCGGGTCGGTGCCGGTCCCGAAGGCCGCGGCGCCGTCGGTGCTCACGGAGACCGTCTCGGTGCCGCTGATGCGCCGCTGGACGGTCGCGCCGGCGACGCCGGCGTAGGTGCCGGAGGCGTCGAACGCATCCGCCGCGTCGGAGGTGCCGGCGAAGACCGACCGCCCGAGGTACTTCGTGTTCGCCTGGCCGAGCAGGTCCGCGCGGATGCCGTCCAGCTGCGTCGCGAGGGCGGCACGGGACTCCGGCGTCTGCACGCCCGTGTTCGCCGCCTGCGTCGTGAGGTCGATCGCCTGGCGCACCAGGTTCTCCGACGAGGTGAGCGTCGCGTCCGTGGTCGAGAGCCACGAGGTCGCGTCGTCGATGTTCGTCGCGTACTGGGTGTTCGCCCGCTGCTGCGCGCGCACCCGCATCGCGGCGGCGGTGCCGGCCGGGTCGTCCGACGGCTTGGTGATCGCGGCGCCCGACGACGCCTGCTGCTGCAGCTTCGACAGCCGCGCCTTCGTGGTGGCGATGTCGGCGGCGGAGCCGTAGGCGATCTGCTGGCTCGTGATGCGGAGGTTCATCAGGCGGTGAGTCCGGTGTGGTTGATCAGGGTGTCGAGCATCGAGTCGATCGTGGTGATGACGCGGGCTGCCGCCTGGTAGGCGTGCTGGTAGGTCACGAGGTTCGTGGTCTCCTCGTCGAGGTCCACGCCGCCCTGCGAGGTCTGCGCGCTCGTGGCGGATGCGGCGGCGGAGTCGGCGATGGAAGCCTGCGCGGCGGCGCTCTGCGACTGCGCCCCGATGTTCGAGACGAAGCCCGCCCACACGGAGTCGGGGGATCCGGTCCCCGCGCCGAGCTGCGAGACCGTGTCGGCGACGGCGCCGTCCGTGCCCGCGGCGCTGTTGAGCGCGATCCCCGACAGGGACGTGGGGACGACCGTGAGGCCGGTGGCGGCGGGACCCGTGCCGAACCCGAAGAACGGCGCCTGCGCGCCGGGCGTGCCGCCCGGGGTGGTGCCGCCGTTCGCGAGCGCGGCGTTCACCGTGGTCGCGAGCGTCGTCGCCAGGGTGTTGTAGACCTCGGCGGTCTCGGCGTAGATCCCGCCCGCGCCGTTCGAGGGCCCGGCGAGCGTGGCGAGCTGCGCGGCCACGGAGCCGCCGTCGATCGTGGCCGGGGAGCCGCTGTCCGCCCACGCGAGATGCACGGGGGAGGCGGCCGCGCCCTCCAGGCCGGAGCTCCCCGCGAGCGTGAGCGAGCGCGCCGTGTTCTCGGAGACGAGGGTGCTGCCGCCGACGTACACGTCGATCGTGCCGTCGGCGTTCTCCCGCGTCGTGGCGCCCGTGAGCTGCGCGAGCGTGGTGAGGGCGGTGTCACGCTGGTCCATCAGCTCGTTCGCGTTACCGCCGGCCGTCGTCGTCTGCAGGATCGCCTTGTTCAGCGCGGCGACGTGCTGGGCGGCGCCGTTGATCGCGGTGACGGCGTCCGAGGTGGCCGCGCGCTGGTCGCTCCAGGCGGTCTTCGCCGCCGTGTAGCCGGCCGCGATCCGCGAGGCGAGCAGCTGGCCCTGCCCGATGAGCACGCTCGCCTGCCCCGACGCGGTGATCGAGCCGGCCGCGTTGCCCATGTTCTGCCACTGCGCCCAGAAGTCGTTGAGGGTCGAGGACAGGCCGCTCGCGCCGGGCTCGTTCAGCGAGGTCTCCACGGAGGACACCGCCGCGGATGCGGTGTCCCAGTACCCGCTCGTCGACGCGGTCGTGCGCACCCGCTGGTCGATCACGGTGTCGTTGAGGCGCGCGATGCCGAGCACGGTCACGCCGGCGCCGATCAAGGCACCCTTGCTGAACAGTGCCG
>JBQCCU010000296.1:0-6106 GCA_051961935.1 Amnibacterium sp.
TCGCGGGAAGCCCGAGCGGCCCGATCACGCCCGCCACCTGCCGCACGGCGTCGACGCCGACGCCGACGGACACCGGCAGCACCGGCAGCACCGGCAGCACCGGCTCCACGGACACCACCGGCACCACGGGCTCCACCGACACCACCGGCTCGACCACGGGCTCCACCGACACCACCGGCACCACCACCGGCGGCACGGACACCAGCGGCGACATCGTCGCCTACTGACCCCGCCCACCACGAGTTCCGGGCGGGTTCCGACGATCCGGGCGTCTTTCTCCGCCCGTCTTGTCGGAAGCCGCCCGGATTCGGGTGGCGAGTGGGCGGCTGAGCCCCTCGGGTCCGGTCAGGCGGGCTCGACCGGCTGCCGCAGCAGCGTCCGCAGCCGCTCCGGTGCGCTGCGGCGCGGGTCGCCCAGATAGATCTCGTGGTGCCGGCCGCGCGGGCGCAACCCCGCCTCGGCGATCGCGGCGTGCAGCCGGGCGATCGTCGGGCCCTCCTCCGCGTACGGACCGACGTGCAGGGTCTGGGCGCAGCGCCCCTCGGTCCAGCGGAGCGGGCGCACGGCATCGAGGGAGCGCACGCGCCGGGCTCGCGCGGGATGGAGCGCCTGCGCGAGGATGCGCCCGTCGACCTCCCTCGGCTGCAGGATCATCGCCTGCCAGCGCCACGCACCCGGGTCCCGGGGCGCGCTCGAGGGCGCGCCGGTCGCCATGGCGGTGACGAACCGCTGCTGTTCCGGGTCCTCGGTCCACCAGAGCGCCTCGAGCGGCCGCATCCTGGGCGCGGTTCCCCGCTGCTGCTCGAGCAGGAAGTGGGCCGTGTAGCTCACCGAGTACAGCGCCTGGACGGCGTCCGCGAATGCCGGGCCCTCCGGCGCACCCTGCCCGGACACGGACAGGAAGGCGAGCTCGGGCACGTCGACGAGGTCGACCACCCCGGCGCGAGCCGTGTACAGGGAGTCGAGGAGCGGCGCGGTCAGACTCATGACGTCGAGGGTGTGCGACGCGGGGACGCTCCCATAGGGGCGAGAGTCCCTACCGACGCGGTGGGAGCCGTGGCTCGTCCACGCGGCCGGGACCATCGGCCCTGCCGCAGCGCGCACGCCGAGACGGACGGTGCAGCACCGGGGCCGACCGCCCGGAGGACGAGGACGCCATGAGCGCGCCGACGCGGCCGACCGGGCGACCGACCATCCGCACCGGGGGCTCGTTCCTGCGTTCCTGGGTCCCGGCGGTCGCGGCCGCCGAGCTGGTCGGGTTCCTGGCACCGGTCGCGGTCGGGGTCACCACGTCGTCGCTGCCGTGGCGGGCCTTCGTGCCGCTCGTGCTCGCCGCCGGTGCGGTGGAGGGAGCCGTGCTCGGCTCCGGGCAGGCGCTGGTGCTGCGACGAGCGCTTCCCGCCCTGGACGCCCAGCGGTGGATCGGCCTCACGGCGCTCGGAGCGCTGCTCGCCTACGCCGTCGTCGCGCCCGGCACCTGGATCGGCGCATTCGACGCGCTGCCAACCCCGGTACGGGTCGCCCTGCTCGCCACCTCGGCGCTGGTGCTGCTCGTCGTGCTCGGCGGAGCCCAGTGGCTCGAGCTCCGCCGCCGGGTGCGGCTCGCGTGGACCTGGATCCTCTGGGTCGCGCTCGCGTGGCTGGTCGCGCTCGGCGCGTTCCTCGCCATCGCGACGCCGCTCTGGCAGCCGGGACAGCCGGTGTGGCTGGCGCTGCTGATCGGCGTGCTCGCCGGCGTCGTGATGGCGGTCGTCCAGGCGCTGATCACCGGGCTGGGGATGCGACGCCTGCTCACCGGCCACCGCCCTGCCCGCACGCCCTCGTGGGAGCGCTCGATGGCGGTGCGGCACCGAACGAGTGCCAACGGGGACGGGACCTAGGCCCCTGCTTCGTCGCGGTCGAACCGCTCCAGGCTCAGCAGCGCGGCTCCGGCCGCCCCGGCCGACCGGCCGGACCACCCCGACGAGCAGGAGACGCGATGAAGGCGCTGGTGTACAAGGGCCCCGGCCAGAAGGCCTGGGAGGACGTCCCGGATCCGACGATCCAGAAGCCGACGGACGTGATCGTGAAGATCGACACGACCACGATCTGCGGGACCGATCTCCACATCCTGAAGGGCGACGTGCCGGCCGTGAAGCCGGGACGGATCCTCGGCCACGAGGGGGTCGGCACGATCACGGAGATCGGGGACGCCGTCACCACGCTGAAGGTCGGCGACCGGGTCATCATCTCCTGCATCTCCGCGGACGGGAAGTGCGACTACTGCAAGGACGGGGTGTTCTCGCACTGCCTGGGCGATGAGGGCGAGTCGGGGATCGGCTGGATCCTCGGGCACCTGATCGACGGGACGCAGGCGGAGTACGTCCGCATCCCGTACGCCGAGACGTCCCTGTACCCCCTGCCCGCGACCGTGACGCCGGAGCAGGGCGTGCTGCTGTCCGACATCCTGCCCACGGGCCACGAGATCGGGGTCCGCTACGGGCAGGTGAAGCCGGGCGACGTCGTCGCCGTGGTGGGCGCCGGCCCCGTCGGCCTCGCGGCGATCGCGACCGCGGGCCTCTACGGCCCGTCCCGCATCATCTCCATCGACCTCGACGCGAACCGCGTCGAGCAGGCGAAGCGGTTCGGCGCGACCGACGGCGTGCTCTCCAGCGACGCCGACTGGAAGGACCAGGTGCTCGCGCTCACGGACGGGCTCGGGGTCGACGTCGCGATCGAGGCCGTCGGGATCCCGGCGACCTTCCGGATGTGCATCGACATCGTGCGGCCGGCCGGCCATGTCGCGAACGTGGGCGTGCACGGCAAGCCCGTGGAGCTGCCGCTGCAGGACCTGTGGATCTCGAACATCGTGATCAGCATGGGCCTCGTCAACACGGACACCGCCCGCACCCTGCTGAAGCTGATGGCGCAGCACCGGATCCCGGTCGACGAGTTCCTGAGCCACCGGTTCGCGCTCGGCGACATCATGGAGGCGTACGACGTGTTCGGCCGGGCCGCGGAGACGAAGGCGCTGAAGGTCGTCATGACCGCGTGAGCGCGGAGCGGCTGTTTCCACTTCCTGCGACGGCGAGCCCCGCAAAGCCGCAAGAAGTGGCAACAGCCTCGAACGTGGTCGGGCTGACAGGATTTGAACCTGCGACCCCGTGACCCCCAGTCACGTGCGCTACCAAACTGCGCCACAGCCCGTGGCGGCGCGCGACGGGTGGAGCCGTCGCGAGCCTCCGACAGTGTAGCCGGGCGCCGCGCCCTCCGCCGACGCCCTCGCCAGGCCCAGCCGGCCCAGGCGCTCCTCCTGCCCGCCGCGAGCGCGCGCCGGTGAACCGACAGCGGGCGACGACCGTCGTCCCCATCGGAGCGGATGTCCGGTGCCCCCCGTATCTTCGAACATGTGTTCGATACCCGCTGCTGCGAACGATCCACCCGACCGACGGCTCCGAACCCCTCTCCGACGCCCCATTCGGAGGAACGGCGATGAAGGTGCTGGTGGCCACTCGGCGCTCGCAGGGCGAGCGCGACCTCGACTTCCACGACTGCGTCGAGGGCGAGCTCGTCTGGATCACCGAGCCCTGCGGTCGCGGCCTCGAGCCGGGACACGCCTACTGCAGCTGCTCGATCACCTTCGTCGGCGCCGCGTCCTTCGGCATGACGACGACCGCCGTGGTCGCCGACCTCGACCTCCTCACGTCCGACCTGTACACCGACGCCCTCCGTCAGGCGCTGCTCGGGCTGCCACGCGGCGCGCTGAACGCCGAGGCGACGGCGGGGGCGCTCGCGGCCATCGCCGCCGACCTGCCCGTCGGCACGGTCGTCGAGCGGTACAACGGCTGGCTGCAGCCGAGGTACGAGCCGGGCACCGATCGGCTCAATCCGTCGATCCTCGGTCTCCCGGAGACGGGGGTCTAGGGGCACACTGAACCCGTGACGGACGGGGCGACGGTCGCGATCTCCGGAGGCGGCCCGGCGGGCATCCTGCTCGGCCTCCTGCTGGCCCGGCAGGGCGTGGAGGTGACCGTGCTCGAGAAGCACGCGGACTTCCTCCGTGACTTCCGGGGCGACACCGTGCATCCCTCGACCCAGGTGATCCTCGACCAGCTCGGCCTGCTGCCCGAGTTCGACCGGATCGTACGGGGGCGGATGAGCGCCATCGACTTCCGCACGACCGAGGGCCCGCTCGTGCACCAGCCGCTCGCCGACGTGAACCGGCGGCATCCCTTCCACGAGGTTGCGCTCGCGCCCCAGTGGGACCTCCTCGACCTGCTCGTGCGCCACGCGCGCCAGTACCCGACGTTCAGGCTGCTGATGGAGGCGGAGACCGTCGGCGCCGTCCGCGGGCCCGGCGGCACGGTCCGCGGCCTCCGGTACCGGAAGGACGGCGCGGAGCACGAGCTCCGTGCGGTGCTCACCGTCGCGGCGGAGGGGCGGGGCTCCTCGCTCCGCGACGCGATCGGGGCGGACCTGATCGACCTCGGCTCCGCCATCGACGTGCGCTGGTTCCGCATCCCCCGGTTCGAGGGGGACCCGGCGGAGCTCCGGGGTGTGCTCGGGCGTGGCGGCGCGGTGGTGGCGATCAACCGGGCCGACTACTGGCAGGTCGCGATGATCGTGCCGAAGGGGGCGGACGCGGAGATCCGAGCGGCCGGGCTGCCCGCGTTCCGCGACCGCGTCGCGTCGATCGCCCCGTGGATGCGCGACCGGCTCGACACGATCGGCGGCTGGGACGACGTGAAGCTGCTCTCGGTGAGCGTGCAGCGCCTCGACCGCTGGTCGGCGCCCGGCATCCTCGCGATCGGGGACGCCGCGCACACGATGTCGCCGATGGGCGGCATCGGGATCAACCTCGCCGTCGGCGACGCGGTCGCGACCGCGAACCTGCTCGGCCCGGCACTCGTGGACGCCCAGCAGGACCCCGACCGGTTCGCGCGCACGCTGAACCCCGCGATCGTCGACCGCGTCGAGCGGCGGCGCCGGCTCCCGGCCGACATCACGCAGCGGGTGCAGGTCTTCGGGCAGGACCGTGTGCTCGCGCTGACCCGGACCGGTGCCGACCGGGCGCTCACGCCACCCGCACCGGTCCGGGCCCTGCTCGGCGGCCCGGTCGCGCGACTGCTGCCGCGCGTCTTCGTCTACGGCATCCGCCCGGAGCGGATCGCGTAGGGACGCGTCAGACGGCCTGCTCGAGCTCGGCGACCTCGTCGGGCGAGAGGCGCAGCTCCGCGGCCCGCATGTTGTCCTCGAGGTGCGCGACGGACGAGGTGCCCGGGATCGGCAGCATCGCCGGCGAACGGTGCAGCAGCCAGGCGAGGGCGAGCTGCGACGGCGACGCGTCGTGCTTGCGCGCCAGCTCGTCGAGCCTGCCGCCCGGCTTCGCGAGCCTCCCCGTGGCGAGCGGGAACCACGGGATGAAGCCGATGCCGTTCGCCTCCGAGTACTCGAGCAGCGGCTCGGCGTCCCGCTTGGCGAGGTTGTAGAGGTTCTGGACGGACACGATGGGCGCGATCGCCTGCGCCGCCTTCAGCTCGTCGACACTCACCTCGGAGAGGCCGATGTGCCGGATCCTGCCCTCGTCCTGGAGCTGCTTCAGCTCGCCGACCTGGTCCTCCAACGGCACCTTCGGGTCGATGCGGTGGAGCTGGAAGAGGTCGATCGTCTCGAGCCTCAGTCGGCGGAGGCTCATGAGCGCCTCCTGGCGGAGGTACTCGGGGCGCCCGAGCGGCGGCCAGACGTTCGGGCCGCTGCGGGTCAGCCCGGCCTTCGTGGCGATGACGAGGCCGTCCGGATAGGGGTGCAGCGCCTCGGCGATGAGCTCCTCGGCGACGTACGGGCCGTAGGAGTCCGCGGTGTCGATGAAGTCGACGCCCAGATCCACCGCGCGCTTCAGCACCCGGATCGCCTCGTCGTGATCCTTCGGCGGACCCCAGACGCCGGGACCGGTCAACTGCATGCTGCCGAAACCGAGCCGATGAATGGTGAGGTCGCCGAGCGAGAAGGTGCCGGCGCCGGAAACGGTTGTCGTGTCAGTCACGAGCCACCACGGTGCGCCCCGAGCCTGAACGGGAAGTGAGCGAACGGGGGCGGCGAACGAAGGGCCCGCTCGGAAGCATCCGAG
>JBQCCU010000297.1:0-5176 GCA_051961935.1 Amnibacterium sp.
TCGCCGGCCGGGTCGCCCGCATCGTGCTCGGGGTCGTGCTCCTGCTGCTCGGGGCCGTCGTCGTGCTCCTCGCCCTCCCTAGCGTGCTCGACCCGCTCGCCGGCACCCGGGGCGCCGTGAGCACCGCCACGGGGCTGATCGGCCACGCCCCGAGCGCGGGCCGGGGGACCGCCTGGCCGCTCGTCGCGGCCGTCGCCGGCGTGCTCGCGGCGCTCGCCGGCTTCGGCGTGCTCGTCCTCTCGCCCGGCTGGCCGACCGGCGGCGGACGCTACCGGCAACAGGGCGTGCCGAGCGCGCGACGATCCGATCCGGTCGACGAGTGGGACGCCCTCACCGCCGGCACCGACCCCACCCACGACGAGGACGCCGCCGGACCGCCCCCGTCCGCCACGCCCTAGAATCGTGACCATGGCGAACACCACGGAGGATCCCGGCCACGGCTCGTCGCCCGCGGCGTGGATCGCGGTCGCGATCATGCTCGTCGGCGTCGCGATCGGCACCCTGTTCCTCTTCCTGAACGTGCTGCCGATGGTCTACCTGGGCGTGATCCTCCTGCCGGTCGGCCTGATCGTCGGCTGGGTGCTGAAGAAGGCCGGGTTCGGCGTCGGCGGATCGCGCGTCGGGAGCTCGCACTGACGGCGTCCCCCTCCTCGGTGCCCGGCCTGCTGGCCGAGCTGATGGCGGGCGCCGCCGAGGACGCGGCCGCCCGCCGGGAGCGACGCCCGCTCGAGGCCGTCGAGGCGGCCGCGCTCGCCGCGCCGCCCGCGCTCGACGCGGTCGCCGCGCTCGCGCGGGACGCGGCGCGCGTGAAGGTCCTCGCCGAGGTGAAGCGGGCCAGCCCGTCGCGCGGCCCGATGGCCGAGATCCCGGATCCCGCCGCCCTCGCCGCCCGCTACGCGGCCGCCGGCGCCGCTGCGATCAGCGTGCTCACCGAGGGGCGGCGCTTCCGCGGCAGCCTCGCCGACCTGGAAGCCGTCCGCGCCGCCGTCGACGTGCCGGTGCTGCGCAAGGACTTCGTCTCGCACGCCTACCAGGTGCTCGAGGCGCGCGCCGCGGGCGCCGACATCGTGCTCCTCATCGTCGCCGCCCTCGGGGACGAGGCCCTCGCCTCGCTCGCCCGCCTCATCCGCCACCTCGGAATGACCGCGCTCGTCGAGACCCACAGCGAGGCCGAGCTCGACCGGGCCCTCGCCATCGACGCCCGCGTGATCGGCGTGAACGCGCGCGACCTCGACACCTTCGAGCTCGACAGCTCCCTCTTCGGGCGCCTCGCCGCCCGCATCCCCGACGGCGTCGTGCGCGTCGCCGAGTCCGCCGTCCGGACCACGGAGGACGTCGCCGCCTACCGGGCCGCCGGCGCCGACGTCGTGCTCGTCGGCGAGGCGCTCGTCACCGGCGACCCCGAGACCCTGATCGCCGCCTTCACGAAAGCCGGATCATGAGCACCACCGACCTCCCCGCCCGGTACTCCCAGCCGGGCCCCTACTTCGGCGCCTACGGGGGCCGGTTCGTGCCGGAACCGCTCGTCGCCGCCCTCGACGAGCTCACCGCCGCGTGGGAGCACGCGAAGACCGACCCGGTGTTCCAGGCCGAGCTCGCCGACCTGCACCGGAACTACACCGGCAGGCCGTCGCCGCTCACCGAGGTGCCGCGCTTCGCCGCCCACGCCGGGGAGGCGCGCATCTTCCTGAAGCGCGAGGACCTCAACCACACCGGCTCGCACAAGATCAACAACGTGCTCGGCCAGGCCCTGCTCACCCGCCGGGTCGGCAAGCGGCGCGTCATCGCCGAGACGGGCGCCGGCCAGCACGGGGTCGCGACCGCCACCGCGGCGGCCCTGTTCGGGCTCGACTGCACCATCTACATGGGCGAGGTCGACACCGAGCGGCAGGCGCTGAACGTCGCCCGGATGCGGCTGCTGGGTGCCGAGGTGGTCCCGGTGACCGCCGGCTCCCGCACCCTGAAGGACGCCATCAACGAGGCGATGCGCGACTGGGTGACGAACGTCGCCACCACCAACTACGTCTTCGGCACGGTCGCGGGCCCGCACCCGTTCCCCGCGATGGTGCGCGACCTGCAGCGCATCATCGGCGACGAGGCCCGCGCCCAGCTGCTCGAGCGCACCGGCGCCCTGCCCGACGCGGTCTGCGCCTGCGTCGGCGGCGGGTCGAACGCGATCGGCATCTTCACCGCCTTCCTCGACGACCCGGACGTCGCCCTGTACGGCTTCGAGGCCGCCGGCGACGGCGTCGACACCCCGCGCCACGCCGCCACGATCGGCCGTGGCCGCCCCGGCGTGCTCCACGGCGCGCGCAGCTACCTGCTCCAGGACGAGGACGGCCAGACGCAGGAGTCCCACTCCATCTCGGCCGGCCTCGACTACCCGGGCGTGGGACCGGAGCACGCGTTCCTCGCCGACTCCGGCCGCGCCACCTACCGCGCGGTCACCGACGCCGCCGCGATGGACGCCCTGCGGCTGCTGAGCCGCACCGAGGGGATCATCCCCGCCATCGAGTCCGCGCACGCCCTCGCCGGCGCGCTCGAGCTCGGCCGGGAGCTCGGCCCGTCCGCCACGTTGCTCGTGAACCTCTCGGGTCGCGGCGACAAGGACACGACGACCGTGGCGCGCTGGTTCGACCTCGTCGACCGCGGCGCGGTGCAGGAGTGAGCGCCGTCGAGGACCGCATCCGCTCCGCGAAGGAGTCGGGTGCGGGCGCGTTCGTCGGCTACCTGCCCGTCGGCTACCCCGACCTCGCGACGAGCATCGAGGCGGCCCTCACGCTCACCCGGCACGGCGTCGACGTGCTCGAGCTCGGCCTGCCCTACTCCGACCCGGTGATGGACGGCCCCACGATCCAGGCGGCCACGACCGAGGCGCTCGCGAACGGGTTCCGGCTGCGGCACGCCTTCGAGGCGGTGCGGGAGATCACCCGCGCCTCCGACGTCCCGGTGCTGTGCATGACGTACTTCAACCCGGTCGTCGCCTACGGCGTCGACCGGTTCGCGGCCGACCTCGCCGAGGCCGGCGGCGCCGGCCTGATCACGCCCGACCTCGTGCCCGACGAGGCGGGGGAGTGGCTCGAGGCGAGCGAGGCGCACGGCCTCGACCGCGTGTTCCTCGCCGCGCCCACCTCCTCCGACGCGCGCCTGCGCCGGGCCGCGGAGGTGTCCAGGGGCTTCACCTACGTCGTCTCCACGATGGGCATCACGGGCGCCCGCACCGACGTGGACGCCGCGGCGCGCACCCTCGTCGAGCGGCTCCGCGAGGTGACGGACCGGCCCCTGGCCGTGGGCCTCTGCATCTCGACGGGCGCGCAGGTGGCGGAGGTGCTCTCCTACGCGGACGGCGCGATCGTCGGCAGCCGGCTCGTCAGCGCGCTCGGCAGCGGGCTCGACGCTCTCGCCGACGCGGCCGACGACCTCGCGTCGGGGACCCGCCGCTGACCGTGGCCGGTATCGTCGGAGCCGTGATCCCGGCGTCCATCCCCAGTCCTCCGGCGTCGTGGGCGACGTTCCAGCTCGGGATCTTCACGATCCACGCCTACGCCCTCTGCATCCTCGCGGGCATCATCGTCGGCACGATCGTCACCTCCCGCCGGCTCACCGCCCGCGGCGCCCAGCCCGGCGTGGTCGTGGACTTCGCGATCGTCGCCGTGCCGCTCGCGATCGTCGGTGCGCGCGTCTACCACGTGCTCACGCACGTGGGCGACTACTTCGGGCCCCAGTACCCGCTCACCCAGCCCGTCAGCTGGCTGCACATCGCCGCCATCTGGGAGGGCGGCAACGCGATCTTCGGCGCCGAGATCGGCGGCGCGATCGGCATCTGGATCGCGAGTCGCTGGACGGGCGTGCGGTTCCTGTCGTTCGCGGACGCCCTCGCGCCCGGCCTGCTGATGGCCCAGGGCATCGGCCGGATCGGCAACTGGTTCAACACGGAGCTGTACGGCATGCCGACGACGCTGCCGTGGGGGCTGCAGGTGCCGAGCGACAACCCCGCCTTCCCGGTGGGCCTCGCGCCGGGGACCCTGTTCCACCCCACCTTCCTCTACGAGCTGATCTGGGACTTCGCGGGCGCGCTGCTGCTCCTCGCCATCGAGCGGAAGCCGATCCGCCCCCTGACCGTGCCGCCGCGGTTCACGACCCGCCTGCCGATGCGGTGGGGCCGGGCCCTCGGCTTCTACCTGATCTGGTACGGCGCGGGCCGCAGCGTCTTCGAGTCGATCCGCGTCGACCCGAGCGAGGTGTTCTTCGGCCTCCGCTCGAACGTGTGGGCGGCGCTCCTCGCGATCGTGCTCGGGATCGCGATCCTGATCTGGTCGCGACGCCGTCATCCGGGCGTCGAGGTGAGCGTGTACCGCCCGGGACGCCAATGGCTGCCCGAGGGCCTTGTAGGATCGCGCTGGTCCGCGGCGGACTTCGCATCGAGCGCCGAGGACGAGGACGCGCGATCCGTCACAAGCGGCGGCGCGGCCAGGGGCTGATCAGCGGCGACCGCCGCACCGCCGATCCCGCGCACCACCGACCCTCCCGCCTCCCGGACGGGACCCCCACATCGGGCCGACGGCGTCCCGCACTCTTCTGCAACTCGACGGCCGTTCCGCGGCCGATCAGGAGGACGCCATGGCCGAGCCGACCGCACCCCGCGCGCCGTTCTCCGCGGTGCCCGCCGCGACCGGGCTCTACGACCCCGCGGACGAGCGGGACGCCTGCGGCCTCGCGATGGTCGCGACGCTCCGCGGGACGCCGGGGCACGACATCATCGACCTCGCCCTCGACGCGCTGCGGCACCTCGAGCACCGCGGCGCCGTGGGCTCCGACGCCGGCACCGGCGACGGCGCGGGCATCATCACCCAGGTCCCCGACGCCTTCCTCCGCGCCGTGGCCGGGTTCGAGCTGCCCGAGGCCGGCGCGTACGCGGTCGGCCTCGGCTTCCTGCCGACGGATGCGCGGGAGCGCAACGCCCTGAAGGCGGCGGTCGCGGCCATCGCCGAGGAGGAGGACCTCGAGATCCTCGGCTGGCGGCCGGTGCCCACCGACCCCACCACCATCGGCTCCCTCGCCCGCGGCGCGATGCCCGTGTTCGAGCAGCTGTTCCTCGCCTCCGTCCGGCGGGACGCCGAGGGCCGTCGGCCGGCGGGCATCGCCCTCGACCGGCAGGCGATGCGGCTCCGCAAGC
>JBQCCU010000298.1:0-4291 GCA_051961935.1 Amnibacterium sp.
CGTCGAGCGTGATGGCCATCGGCTTCTCGAGGTAGACGGCGACGCCCCCCGCGAGAAGGCGCGACGCCACCCCGCAGTGGGTGTGGTCGGGCGGCGTGTCGATCGCGGCGTCGGGGCTCGTGGCCTCGAGCGCCTCGTCGACGGAGGCGAAGACGGGCAGCTCCGGGCCGAAGAAGCTCGCAGCGCGGGCCCGCCCCACCTCGGTCGTGTCGACCGCACCGACGAGCACGGCCGGCGTGTCGGCCCCCTCCACGTGCCGGGCGATCCGGCCCCGCTGGCCCATGCCGATCACGACGACGCGGAGCGCGTCCCCTGCTTCGCTCGTCCCACCCATGTCGGCCTCCGGTGCGCCATCGGCGTCGCGCGCGGATGCGCCGATCGCCTCCGAGAGTCTCGGCAGGGCCGGCGGCCAGCGGGGCCAGACGCGCAGTCGGACTGCGCGTCTTCCGCCGATCGGCGTCCACGGTGGGAGCGTCGCGAGCCGGTGGCTAGCGTCGGCGACGTGCCCACCCGGATCCTGGCCGTCGAGCGGCTCGCCACCTCGACCGGGGAGCAGGCACCCGCCTGGCTCGCGATCCGGGACGGGCTGGTCCACGAGACCGGCACCGGCACGCCGCCCGGACCCGTGGACGAGCGGATCGAGGGCGTCGTGGTGCCCGGCTTCGTGGACGCCCACGCGCACGGCGCCGTCGGCCACGACTTCCGCTCCGCCGGCCCCGACGGCGCCAGGGCGATCGCCGCCCACCACCGGGCCGCCGGGACCACCGACCTCGTCGCCTCGATCGGGACCGCCCCGCTCCCGGTGCTCGAGCGGCAGCTGACCATCCTCGCCGACCTCGTCCGCGACGGCACGCTCGCCGGCCTGCACCTCGAGGGACCGTACCTGTCCCCCACGGAGCGCCGCGGCGCCCACGACCCGGCGCTGCTCCGCGTCCCGGATCGGGGCGAGCTGCGGCGCCTCCTCGAGGCCGCCGGCGGCACCCTCGCGATGCTCACGCTCGCGCCGGAGCTGCCCGGCGCCGCGGAGGCGATCCGCCTCCTCGTCGGCGAGGGGGTGCGGGTCGCGATCGGCCACACCGCCTGCTCCACCGAGACCGCCCGCGCCGCGCTCGCCGACGGCGCCACCGCGTTCACGCACCTCTTCAACGGGATGCCGCCCATCGCTGGCCGTGAGCCGGGCCCGGTCGCCGCGGCCCTCGAGTCCCCCTCCGCGCACGTCGAGCTGATCGGCGACGGCCGCCACCTCGCCGACGGCACGCTCGCCCTCGTCCGGCACGTCGCCGCGGGCCGCGTCGCCCTCGTCTCCGACGCGATGCAGGCCACCGGGCAGGGCGACGGCGACTACGGCCGCGTCACGGTGCGCGGCGGCGAGGCACGGGCGCCGGGCGGGTCGCTCGCCGGCTCGACGTCGACGCTCGGCACCGCCGCGATGCGCCTGTACGCCGCCTCCGACATGGCGCTGCCCGAGCTCGTCGAGCTGACCTCGGCGGCCGCAGCCCGCTTCCTCGGGCTGTCCCGCGACCTCGTCCCCGGGACCCCCGCGAACCTCGTGGTCCTCACCGGCACGGGGCGCACCCTGGGGGTGGCGCGCGCGATGCGGCACGGGTGGTGGGCGGAGCGATGAAGCGGTACGCCCTCTGCGGGCTGTCGAGCCGCGCGCTGGAGCACTTCGTCCGGCCCCTCCGTGGCGCGCCCGACGGTCCCGCCGGCCGGCCCGGCTTCTCCGATCGGACGGAGCTCGTCGCCGTGCTCGATCCCGACGCCGCCCGCGTGCAGGCGTTCAACGCCCGGGAGCGGCTCGCGGGACGGCGGGAGGTGCCGCACTACCCCGCGGACGCGATCGATCGGATGCTCGAGGAGACGCGGCCCGACGCGCTGCTCGTCGCCTCCCCCGACGTCACCCACGCCGAGCACATCCGGGCGGGCCTCCGGCACGGGCTCGAGGTCGTCACCGAGAAGCCGATGACGGCGACGGCGGAGCAGGCCGCGGCGGTGCTCGCCGCCGCGGAGCGGAGCCGCGGCGCGCTCCGCGTCGCGCACAACCTCCGGTACGTGCAGCGCCACCAGCAGCTGAAGCGGCTCGTCGCCGGCGGCGCGATCGGCCGGGTGGTGCGCGCGACGCTCGACTACCGCGTGGACACGCGGCACGGGGCGAGCTACTTCCTCCGCTGGAACCGGCGACGGGCGATGTCCGGCGGCCTCTCCGTGCACAAGAGCTGCCACCACCTCGACCTCATGAGCTGGCTGCTCGACGACGAGCCGGTCACCGTCTACGCGCTCGGCGGCCGCAGCTTCTACGGCCCGGACGGGCCGCACCGGCCGAGGGACGAGCACGGCCGCCCCGTCGCGGACGAGCGCGCCGCGGATCCGTACTGGCGGGCGCAGCGGGGCACCGGCGCGTTCCCGGAGGACTCCGGAGGGCGGATCTCGCTGTACGACGACGAGATCGACATCGAGGACACCTACACGTCCGCCATCGCCTACCGCGGCGGCGCGCACCTCGCCTACACGATCGACTTCTCCTCCCCGTGGGAGGGCTACTCGATGGAGCTCATCGGCACGCACGGGACCCTCGAGCTGCGGCACGGCGTGGAGCTGGACGGCCGGCTGCGCCCCGGCGGCGAGTTCCTCACCTACTCCCCGCTCTTCGGCCCGCGGCAGCTCCATGCGGTCGCCGCCGGCGACGGAGGCCACAGCGGCGCTGACGAGCTGCTCCAGGAGGACCTCTTCGGCGACGGCCTCGACGGCTCCGCCGAGCTCGGCCTCGCTGCCACGCCGCGCCAGGGCGCCGTGGCCGTGGCCGCGGGCGAGGC
This sequence comes from Amnibacterium sp., assembly GCA_051961935.1. Classification (GTDB taxonomy): domain Bacteria; phylum Actinomycetota; class Actinomycetes; order Actinomycetales; family Microbacteriaceae; genus Amnibacterium. Next base: position 2,814 of record JBQCCU010000298.1, read on the forward strand.
GATGTGGCGATCGGTCGCGAGCGGTGCGCCCGTCGACGTGGCCGCCCTGCTCACGCCGCGCCGCGCCGGATGACGGCGGCTCCCCCCTCCCGCGGCGGCTGGCTCGTCGTGGCCGCAGCCGCGGCCACATCCGCGGTCGGCCAGTTCGACCTCACGGGGGTGAACGTCGTCCTCCCGCGCATCGCGTCGGAGCTGCACGTCGACGCCGCCCAGGTGCAGTGGGTGTCGCTCGGCTACCTGCTGCCGATCGCCGCGCTCGCGCTGCCGGCCGGCCGCTGGCTCGACTCGGTGGGGCGCCGGCCGGCCATGCTGCTGCTCGTCGCCGGGTTCGCGGTCTCGAGCGCCCTCGCGGGCCTCGCGCCCGCGCTCCCGCTGCTGGTGGCGCTCCGTGCGGCGCAGGGCGTCTTCGGCGCGGGCCTGTTCGCGGTCTCGCTGGTCCTCGCGTTCCAGGCCCTCCCACCGGACCGACGCCGGCAGGGCATCGGCGTGGTCACCGCGAGCGGCGCCGCCGGCGGGGTCGCCGGTCCCGCCCTCGGCGCGCTCGTGACCCAGGCGCTGGGCTGGCCCTGGATCTTCTGGCTCACCCTGCCGCTGCTCGTCGCCCAGCTGCCGATCCTCGCCCGACGGCTGCCGCGCGACCGTCCCCTGCGGCCGCCGTCGGCGTCCCTGCTCGTCGAAGGGCTCCTGATCGGTGGCGCGACCGCCCTCGTCCTCGTCGCGCTCACGCTCACCGCCGGTGGGCCGCCGAGCTGGCTGCTCCTCGCGCTCGGCGCGGTCCCCCTCGCCGGCGTGTGGCGCCGGCTGCATCCCGACGCGCCCATGCTGATCCTGCTCCGGCGCCCCGGATTCGGCCTCGCCGCGGGGTCGCTCGCGCTGCTCGCGGCCGGCGTGCTGTCCGCGCAGTACCTGCTCGCGTTCGTGGCGGCGCGCACGATGCACCTCTCCACCGGGACGACCGGTGCCGCGCTGCTGGCCCTGCCTGCCGCCTCCGGCGTGGCCGCCCTCGTCGCGGCCCGGCTGCCGGCCCGCGTGCCCGCCGCCCGGGCCTCGGCGCTCGGCTTCGCCCTGCTCGCCGGGGGCGCGGCGGCGGCCGTCGGGGCGACCGGCTTCCTCGGCCTGGTGCTCGTGGCGCTCACGGTCGGGATGGGGCAGGGGCTCGCGAACGCGCCGGCGACCCACTTCGCGATGGACCTCGCGGGCGACGCCGCGCCCGCCTCCACCGGGGCGACGATGAGCCTGCTGCGCAACCTGGGGACGACGGTCGGCCCCGCCTGTGTGAGCGCGATCTGGGGCGGGCTCGGCTACACGGCCGCCGGCATGACCGCGGCCCTGCTCACCGCCGGCGGCTTCGGGCTGGGCGGCGCCGCCCTCATCCTGCTGGCGGGACGGGCGCACCTGCGCGCTCCGGCGTCAGCCACCGCCCCCGCCGCAGAACGCCCGTGATGCGGCGCGCTCCGGCGCCGCCTCCGAGCACGACC
>JBQCCU010000299.1:0-8304 GCA_051961935.1 Amnibacterium sp.
ACTGGTCGGTGTCCCGCAACCGGTACTGGCGCAGCCCGATCCCGGTGTGGACGAGCGACGACCCGGAGCACCCGCGCATCGACGTGTACGGCTCCCTCGAGGAGCTCGAGCGCGACTTCGGGCGGCTGCCGCGAAACCCGGACGGCGAGGTGGACCTGCACCGGCCGTACATCGACGAGCTGACCCGGCCCAACCCGGACGACCCCACCGGTCGCAGCACCATGCGGCGGATCGAGGACGTGCTCGACGTCTGGTTCGACTCCGGCTCCATGCCGTTCGCGCAGGTGCACTACCCGTTCGAGAACGCCGACTGGTTCGAGTCGCACAGCCCCGCCGACTTCATCGTCGAGTACATCGGGCAGACCCGCGGCTGGTTCTACCTGCTGCACGCCCTATCGACCGCGCTGTTCGACCGGCCCGCGTTCTCCACCGTCGTGAGCCACGGCATCGTGCTCGGCAACGACGGCCAGAAGATGTCGAAGTCGCTCCGCAACTACCCCGACGTCTCCGAGGTGTTCGACCGCGACGGCTCCGACGCCATGCGGTGGTTCCTGCTCGCGAGCCCGGTGCTGCGCGGCGGCAACCTGATCGTGACCGAGGAGGGGATCCGCGAGGGGGTGCGGCAGGTGCTGCTGCCGCTCTGGAGCACGTACTACTTCTTCACCCTCTACGCGGGCGCCGAGGACTACGACGCGGTGCGCCGGACCGACTCGGCGGATCCGCTCGACCGCTACCTGCTCGCCGCCACGGGCGACCTCGTGCGCGGCGTGACCGCGGACCTCGACGGGTTCGACACGAGCGGCGCCACGAACCGGCTCCGCGACTTCGCCGACGTGCTGACGAACTGGTACGTGCGGCGCAGCCGCGAGCGGTTCTGGGCGGTGCGCACCGAAGGAGCCCTGTCAGAGGATAGCCGTGCCGCGTTCGACACGCTCTACACGGTGCTGGAGACGGTCACCCGCCTCGCCGCGCCCCTGCTGCCGCTCGTGAGCGAGAAGGTGTGGCGCGGGCTCACCGGCGGCCGCAGCGTCCACCGCACCGATTGGCCGGACGCGAGCGAGTTCCCGGTGGATGAGGCGCTCGTCGCGCGGATGGACCGGCTGCGGGAGATCACCTCCGTCGCGCTGTCGCTGCGCAAGCAGGCGGGCCTGCGGGTCCGGCTGCCGCTGTCGCGGCTCACCGTCGTCGCGGCGGACGCGGCCGACCTCGAGGGGCTCGGCGCCGCGATCCTCGCCGACGAGCTGAACGTGAAGCAGGTCGACTTCGTGGCGGAGGACGCCTCCAGCGCCGGCACCTACGGGGTGAGCGAGCGGCTCGTGGTGAACGCCCGCGCCCTCGGCCCGCGCATCGGGCGGCAGGTGCAGGCCGTGATCGGCGCCGCGAAGGCCGGGGACTGGCGCCGCGATGGCAGCGCCGTCGTCGTCGGCGACGTCGAGCTGTTCGAGGGCGAGTACGAGCTCGTGCTCGAGCGCTCGGGCGGCACGACCGACGACGCCCTCGGCCTCGTCCCCTCGGGCGGCTTCGTGCTGCTCGCCACCGAGGTGACGCCGGAGCGCGAGCTCGAGGGGCGCGCGCGGGACTTCATCCGGGACGTGCAGCAGGCGCGGCGCACCGCCGGCCTCGACGTCACCGACCGGATCGAGCTCGCGGTCGAGGGGGACGCGGAGCTGCTGCGGATGCTCGAGGTGCACGGCGACCTCGTCGCCCGCGAGACCCTCACCGAGGCCCTGACGGTCGAGCCGGCCGGCGTGGGGACGACCGACCGGGTGCAGCGCTGGGGTGACGGCACGCTCACGCGGATCCCGGCCGGGAGCTGGGGGGCGACGGACGGCGCCCGGTTCGAGCTGCGGAAGACTGGGGACATGGTGCTCGATGTCTGATCGCTCCGAGCTCGACACGATGCTGGACGCGATCTACGCCCGCGTCGGCGAGGTCGCCCCGCAGCCGCGGCTGACCGCCACCCGGCGGGTGCTCGAGCTGCTCGGGGACCCGCACCGCGCGTATCCGATCGTCCACCTGACCGGGACGAACGGGAAGACCTCGACGAGCCGCATCATCGAGAGCATCCTGCGGGCGCAGCACCTCCGCACCGGGCTGTTCACGAGCCCCGACCTCGGCCGGCTGAACCAGCGGATCGTCGTGGACGGCGAGCCCATCGACGACGAGACGCTGCTGCGCAACTGGCGTGACATCGAGCCGTTCCTCGCGATGGTGGACCGGGAGCTCGAGGCGGCGGGGGAGCAGCCGGTCACCTTCTTCGAGGCGCTCACCGTGCTCGCCTACGCCACCTTCGCGGACGCGCCGATCGACGTCGGCGTCATCGAGGTCGGGATGGGCGGCGAGTGGGACGCGACCAACGTCGCCGACGGGCAGGTGGCCGTGTTCACCCCGATCGACCTCGACCACACCGACCGGCTCGGCCGCACCATCGACGCGATCGCGCGCACCAAGGCGGGCATCATCAAGCCCGGCCGCAGCGTCGTCTCGGCCGTGCAGGCGCCGGAGGCGCTCGCGGAGATCGAGCGCGCGGCGGAGCTGTCCGAGGCGACCGTGTCGCTCGAGGGCCGCGACTTCCGCGTGCTCGGCCGCACCCCGGCGGTGGGCGGCCAGCTGGTGGACGTGCAGGGCCGCGCGGGCCGCTACGAGGGGCTGTTCGTGCCGCTGCTCGGCGCCCACCAGGCGCAGAACACGGCCGTGGCGATCGCGGCGGTCGAGACCTTCGTCGGCGACGGCACGCTCGCGATCGACCGGGCGGTGCTCGACGAGGGCCTCGCCCTCGCCACCTCGCCCGGCCGCCTGCAGGTCGTCGCCACCGGACCGACGGTGGTGGTCGACGCGGCGCACAACCCGCACGGCGCCGCGGCGCTCGCGGCCGGGCTCGCCGAGTCGTTCCGCTTCTCCCGGCTCATCGCCGTGATCGCGGTGCTCGCGGACAAGGACGCCGCGGGCATCCTCCGCGCCGTGTCCGACGTCGTCGACTAATTCGTCATCACGACCGCCCCGTCCGCTCGCGCGACGGACGCGGACGAGCTCGCCCGCGTCGCCGTCGAGACGCTCGGCCCGGACCGCGTCGTCGTGGAGCCGGACCTCGAGCGGGCGCTCGAGACGGCGCGGGAGACAGCGGCGGACGCGCCCGAGGGTCCTGAGCGGGAGGCGGGAGGCGTCGTCGTCCTCGGCTCGATCACCCTCGTGGCCCGGGTGCTCGAGCTGGCCCGCGAGCAGGGCTGGTCCGCCCCGTGAGCACCGGCCGGGTGCGCCGGCCCCGCAGCGTCACCGCGAGCCTCGCCTCGATCGTGCTCGCCACCGAGTTCCTCGTCGTCGTGCTCGCGGCGCTCGTCGTGTTCGGTCTGAAGGCGCTGCCCGCACCCGTCGCGCTCGGCGGCGGCGGCGCGCTGCTGCTCGTGATCGTGGTCGCCGCGGCGCTCGCCCGCTCGAAGGCGGGCATCGTGCTCGGCTGGTTCGTGCAGGTCGTGCTCCTCGCCGCCTTCGCGGTGCAGGTGGCCGTCGGCATCGTCGGCGTCGTCTTCGCGGCCCTGTGGGTCTACTGCATGATTGTCGGCGGCCGGATCGACCGCCGCGCCCAGTACCCGGAGAGGACGGAAGCCTGATGGCCGATTCAGTCGAGGAGACCCTGGTGCTCGTGAAGCCGGACGGCGTCGCGCGCAACCTGACCGGCGAGATCCTGCGCCGCATCGAGGCGAAGGGGTACGCGCTCGTCGACATCAAGCTCGTCGAGGCCGACCGCGCCCTGCTCGCGCAGCACTACGCCGAGCACGAGGGCAAGCCGTTCTACGAGCCCCTCGTGGAGTTCATGGAGTCGGGGCCGATCGTCGCCATCCGCATCGCGGGGGAGCGCGTGATCGAGGGCTTCCGGTCCCTCGCCGGCGCCACCGACCCGACCGTCGCCGCGCCGGGCACGATCCGCGGCGACCTGGGCCGCGACTGGGGCCTCAAGGTGCAGCAGAACCTCGTGCACGGCAGCGACTCGCCCGAGTCGGCCGACCGCGAGCTCACCCTCTGGTTCGGCTGACCCCCGAGCACGACGGCAGGACGATTCCACTTCAGCAGGACGAAACGGGCTGTTTCGTCCTGCTGACGCGTTCTCGTCCTGCTGATGTGCTCGGTCAGAGGTAGGAGAGCACGTTCAGCCGGAGCTGCGCGATCACGGCGACGACGACGTACAGGAGCAGCGTGATGAGCGGCGTCCAGCCGTAGAGCGCGGAGCCGAACCGGCGGAGGCCCGCGGCGCCGCCCAGGTGCCCCCACGACAGGTTGAACAGCGTCGTCGCGACGAACATCGGGATGACGACGCTCCACACGAGCATGCACCAGGGGCAGAGCGTCCCGAGCAGGAAGATGCTCACGGTGATCAGGAAGACGACGAAGCCGATCGCGAAGAGCATCCCCGCGTTGAACACCGCCCAGAACCAGCGGGGGAAGCGGGCGCCCGCGAGCACCGAGACGCCGACGAACACCGGCGCCGGGAAGCAGACGAGCCCGATGATCGGGTTCGGGAAGCCGAACGCGCTGCCCTCGGGCGAGGCGAGGTTCTTGCCGCACTGCACGAGCAGGTTGAAGTTGCAGGACAGGTGCGCGTTCGCGTTCTGGATCGTCGCGAACTTGTCGAGCGTCAGCTCGAACGCGGCGAGCAGGCCGAGCAGCCCGCCGACGATCAGGAGGATCGCGAGGGCGATCGGCCGGCCCCGCTCCTGAAGGCCGCCGGCCCCTCGGCGGTCCTCGTCGAGCACGGCGGTTCCCTGGTCGATCACGACCGGCAGTATCGCACCGGGCGGACCCCCCACCGGGGGCGGACGCTCCGCGGGCGGGCGTGCGATAATGCTTCCAGGTCGCCGTGCACCCGCACCGGAGGCCGAAGACTTCGACAGGTCCGCACCGAGCGGGCCGAGGCCCGGGGGGACTCGGGACGGCGCTTGTCCCGCCGCGTGCGACCGCCATGGGCGCACGACATCCAGGATTTGCGCCGGTCCGTTCGGCGCGGCGCTCGCGCTGCACGACGGCACCGGCCAGGAGCACGGAGGGCGGCGCTTCTTCGAGCCCGCTTCCTCCGCGTGAGGAGTGCACCAGCGATGGTGGAGTACGAGAACGACGGCACGACCGAAGGACGGACCGAGGGCACGGGGGAGGCGCCGAAGCGCCGCCGACGCCTCTACACGCCCCGCCGCGCGAGCACCGCGGCGTCGACCCCGCAGCCCGAGCCGGGCGGCGCGGACGAGCAGGGTGAGTCCGACCTGATCGTGCCGGAGGACCCCACGAGCACGGAGCCCACCCCGGCCGAGCCGGAGGAGGCCGCGGACGGGGGCGAGCAGCCCGCATCCGACGCCGAGCCGGAGGCGGCCGCGGCGGAGGAGCCCCGGCCTGACGCGGAGGGCGATCCGCTGGAGGCGGCTCCCGCCCCGCCGCGGCCGCCGCTCGCCGTGCTGTTCCAGGCGCCGCCCGCGCTGCCCGCGGCCGCGCCCGGCGCGACGCCCGAGTTCGAGGACGAGGAGCAGGAGACCGAGCCGGCCGAGGAGGGCGCGGAGTCCGCCTCCCGCCGGTCCCGCCGCCGCACCCGCCGCCGCTCCGGCAGCGCCCAGCCGAACGCCGAGGGCGCCGTCACCGAGGTCGTCGCCAAGGCGAAGCCGGTGAAGGAGCCGATCACCGAGCCGCAGAAGCTGAAGGGCTCGACGCGGCTCGAGGCGAAGCGTCAGCGCCGTCGCGACGGCCGTGACGCGGGCCGCCGCCGCACCGTCGTCACCGAGGCCGAGTTCCTCGCCCGCCGGGAGGCCGTGGACCGGCGGATGATCGTCCGCAACGCCGGCGACCGCGTCGAGATCGGCGTGCTCGAGGACGGCATCCTCGCCGAGCACTACGTCGCGAAGTCGCAGAACGTCTCGCTCATCGGGAACGTCTATCTCGGCCGCGTGCAGAACGTGCTGCCGAGCATGGAGGCGGCCTTCGTCGACATCGGCCGCGGCCGCAACGCCGTGCTCTACTCCGGCGAGGTCGACTGGGACGCCGCGAGCGAGCGGCTCGGCGAGAAGGGCAACCAGGCCCGCCGCATCGAGCTGGCCCTGAAGTCCGGCGACACCGTGCTCGTGCAGGTCACGAAGGACCCGATCGGCCACAAGGGCGCCCGCCTCACGAGCGCCGTCTCGCTGCCCGGCCGCTACCTCGTGTACGTGCCGAACGGCTCGATGAACGGCATCTCCCGCAAGCTGCCCGACACGGAGCGCGCGCGGCTCAAGCGCATCCTGAAGGACGCGCTGCCCGACTCCGCAGGCGTCATCGTGCGCACCGCGGCCGAGGGCGCGACCGAGGAGCAGCTGACGGTCGACGTGCAGCGGCTCGCCAACCAGTGGGCCGAGATCCAGCGGCTCACCGAGACGGCCAGCGCGCCGACGCTGCTGCACGGCGAGCCCGACCTGCTCGTGAAGATCGTCCGCGACGTCTTCAACGAGGACTTCACGAAGCTCGTCATCGAGGGCGACGACGCCCGCGCCACCATCGAGCGCTACCTGAAGCAGGTGGCGCCGGACCTGCTCGAGCGGGTGGAGCGCTGGGAGGGCGACACCGACGTCTTCACCGCGCACCGCGTGCAGGAGCAGATCGAGAAGGCGCTCGACCGTAAGGTGTGGCTGCCGTCCGGCGGCTCGCTCGTCATCGACCGCACCGAGGCGATGACCGTCATCGACGTGAACACCGGCAAGTTCGTCGGCTCCGGGGGCAACCTCGAGGAGACGGTCACGAAGAACAACCTCGAGGCGGCGGAGGAGATCGTCCGGCAGCTCCGGCTGCGCGACATCGGCGGCATCATCGTCATCGACTTCATCGACATGGTCCTCGAGAGCAACCGGGACCTCGTGCTCCGGCGCCTCGTCGAGTGCCTGAGCCGCGATCGCACCAAGCACCAGGTGGCCGAGGTCACGTCGCTGGGGCTCGTCCAGATGACCCGGAAGCGGCTCGGCGTCGGGCTCGCCGAGTCGGTCGCCGAGACCTCGGGCGCCGCCGAGCCCAAGCAGGAGCAGGGTCGCCGGCGCCGCGGCGGCGGGGCCACCCCGCCCGCGCAGAAGCCGCCGGCCACCCACGCGATCACGGACGGGATGAAGAACGCGCTCGCCCAGATCGCGGGCGCCACCATCTCCGCGACGAAGCACGAGGCCGAGGAGCGGCGGCACGAGGAGCCGCAGCCCGAGCGCCGGCGCGCCGAGGCGCCCGCCGCCGAGGCGCAGGCCCCTGCCGCCGAGCCGGAGGCGCCTGCCGCGCCGCTGATCGAGCTGCCGGAACCGCACCGGGAGCCGCAGGCGGCGCGGGTGCCCAAGGAGGTCGCGGTCGACCTGCTCGACTCCGTGCTCGACGCCCTTCCCGCGCCCCGGCGCCCCGGCGAGGGTCGCCGGCGGTCGCGGCGGGTCTCGACCCCGGCGCTCACGCCGGGCCAGGAGGAGTAGGGCCCAGGGAGCTAGCGGCGGTCCCGCGCCCTCACGCGCAGCCCGCTCGCGATGAGCCGGCGGGTGAGCTCGCCGGCCGTCACGCGCACGGCGCCGGCGGCGACCAGCTCGTCGATCCGCTCCGCGGGCACGTCGTAGTGGTCCCGGTCGAACCCGCGGGCCGGGATGCCGTTCGCCGCCGCGAACGCGTGCAGCTCGTCGAGGGACGCGTCGCTGACGAGATGCGCCCACATCCGGCCGTGCGCGGGCCACATCGGTGCGTCCACCAGCACGGCCATGCCAGCATGCTCGCACCCCCACCCGACCGCGTCGGGTGGAGGACCCCGCTCGGGTGGGCTATGCTTGACGGTCGGTGCGCGGGCGGCCCATCGTGTCGCCGTCAGTCGACGCACCGATCAGACGTTCCGTCATCCGCCGCGCGATCCCGCGTCCGGCCGGGGTGGCACGGCAGAAGAGGTTGAGGCTCGAAGTGGTCTATGCGATCGTGCGCGCCGGTGGGCGCCAGGAGAAGGTCGAGGTCGGCACCGTGGTGACGCTCGACCGAATCGCCGCGGGCGAGGACGGCACCATCCGTCTCGCGCCGGTGCTGCTCGTCGACGGCGACACCGTCACCCACGAGGCGGCGAAGCTCGCCGACGTGACGGTCACCGCGGAGGTCCTCGGCGACCTGCGCGGCAAGAAGATCGTCATCCAGAAGTTCAAGAACAAGACCGGGTACAAGAAGCGCCAGGGCCACCGCCAGGAGCTCACCCGCGTCCGCGTCACCGCGATCGGCTGAGGGAGGCCCGGAGATGGCACACAAGAAGGGCGCGAGCTCGACCCGCAACGGTCGTGACTCCAACGCGCAGCGCCTCGGCGT
>JBQCCU010000300.1:0-6161 GCA_051961935.1 Amnibacterium sp.
CGAGGCGGCCGTCTACCCCACGGACCTCGAGCGCGCCGCGACGGAGGGGCTGCGCACCGGCGATCCCATCGGCGACTCGGGACTGGTCGCGGTCGGCCCCCTCAAGGCGCTCGCCGACGGTGCGCTGAACACGCGCACGGCCTACTGCACCGATCCGTATCCCGACGGCGGCCACGGCCTGCTCACCATCCCGGGCGACCGGCTCCGCGGGCTCCTCCGCCGCGCGACGGCCGTCGGGCTGACCCCGGCGATCCACGCCATCGGCGACGCGGCGGTCACCGAGGTGCTCGACGCCTTCGAGGCCATCGGGGTGTCGGGACGGATCGAGCACGCGCAGCTCGTCGCGGCCGCCGATCTCCCGCGCTTCGCGCGCCTGGGGGTGACGGCGAGCGTGCAGCCGGCGCACCTGCTCGACGACCGGGACGTCGCCGAGCAGCACTGGCCGGGGCGCACCGACCGCATCTATCCCTTCCGGGCGCTGCTCGACGCGGGTGCGACGCTCGCCTTCGGCTCCGACGCGCCGGTCGCACCGGTGGATCCGTGGCTCGCGATCCGCGCGGCGGTGGAGCGCACGGACGACGGGCAGCCCTCGTGGCATCCGGAGCAGCGGATCTCGATCGACGAGGCGCTCGCCGCCGCCACCCGGGGACGGGCCGAGCCGCGGGTCGGCGACGTCGCCGACCTCGTGCTGCTCGACCTGCCGCCGGAGCGGATGACGGGCGGGCACGTCGCCGCCACGCTCGTCGGCGGCGCCTTCACCCACCGCACGCTCTGACGCGGCGGCCCGCCCCTTCAGCAGGTGAGGGCCGCTTCGCGTCGCGATTCATGCCGCATCCCGCACGCGAATGCGGCATGAATCGCGACGCGACGGGAGGGATGAGAGGACGGGAGGGCGAGATGCGCAGCGATGCTGCACATCGCGCACCCCGATTGCGGTTCCCAGCCGCGCACCCGGTATGACAGGACGGTGAAGAACCTCGACGTCCCCGGCTTCGACCTGCCCGTCTCGAACGTGATCCTCGGCCTCATGCGGATCACGGAGATCTCCGCCGAGGAGATCCGCACCCTCGTCGCCACCGCGCGGGACGAGGGCATCACGTTCTTCGATCACGCCGACGTGTACGGCGAGCACCCGCACGACTGCGAGCAGCGGTTCGGCGACGCGCTGCAGCTGAAGGCGTCCGACCGCGAGCAGATGATCATCCAGAGCAAGGTCGGGCTGCGCGACGGCTTCTGGGACTTCTCGAAGGAGCACATCCTCGAGAGCGTCGACGGCTCGTTGAGGGCCCTGCGCACCGACTACCTCGATGTGCTCCTGCTGCACCGTCCCGACACCCTGATGGTGCCGGAGGAGATCGCGGACGCCTTCGACACCCTGGAGCGGGCCGGCAAGGTGCGCCACTTCGGCGTCTCGAACCAGACCCCCGGCCAGATGGAGCTGCTGCGCCGCACCGTGCGCCAGCCGCTGCTGTTCAACCAGGTGCAGCTGTCCATCACGCACGCGAACCTGCTCGCGCAGGGCATCGCGGCGAACATGAACGGCCTGGGGCAGTCGGTCGACCGCGACAACGGCATCCTCGACTACTGCCGGCTGAACGACATCGTGCTGCAGGCCTGGTCGCCGTTCCAGAAGGGCTTCTTCGACGGCGTCTTCCTCGGTGACCGCGAGCACTACGCCGAGCTGAACGACACGATCGACGCGATCGCGGCGAAGTACGACGTGACGCCGACGGCCATCGCGGTGGCGTGGATCACCCGGCATCCCGCGGACATGCAGGTGGTGCTCGGCACGACCAAGGCGGAGCGCGTGCGGGAGTCGGCGGCCGGATCCGACCTGCCGCTCACCCGGCAGGAGTGGTACGCGCTGTTCACCGCTGCGGGCCACCTGCTGCCCTGACCGGGTAGCCTTGACGGGCTCGCCGCGAGGCGGCGGGCGCCGGGGATGTAGCTCAATGGCAGAGCCTCAGTCTTCCAAACTGATGGTGCGGGTTCGATTCCCGTCATCCCCTCCAGCGGCCCCCCGCAGTTGTACGGGTCGGGGACGCATGTACGGCGGCGAGCGCGTACAGACGTCCCGAAGGCATGCAGGCGCCGGCGGGGGAGCGGGAGCGCTCAGCCCAGCGGCACGACCGCAGGCCCCCCGAAGAGCTCCGCCTTCGTGAAGTGCGCCTGCGGCTGCCCCGTCGGGCCGAGACGGACACCGTAGATGCCGCCTCCGGCCGGCACGCCGGATGCGGTGAACGGGAAGGTGCAGGCCGCCCCGCTCCCCGTCGTGCGACCGCCGCGGAGGCGCCCGAGGCCGACGACCTTGCCGGAGGCGTCGAGGAGGTCGACCTCGGCTCCTGGCCGGACGCCCGGGACGGTGGCCGTGCACGGCACGGTCTGCGTCGCCGCGGGAGCCGTCGTCTCGCAGTCCGCGAGGTCGCTGTCGCTCTGGGCGTGCGTCACGCACTCGCTCGCGTCGGTGGCCGGACCGGCGGGGGCGTCGTAGGCGCCCGCGGACAGGGTGAACGCCCCGTGCACCGTCCCCGTCGTCGGGGTGGTGCTGCACGCCGCGAGCGACAGGAGCAGCGCGGCGGCAGCGCCGCAGGCCAGGAGCGCTCGGTGCAACGGGCATCCCTTCGTCCGGGCGGTGGAACGCCGCCGCAGCACGCTACGAGACGGGGCCCCGCCGGCACCAGGCGCCGCGCGGTCGGTGGCGTCGAATGCCCCTTCGGGCATGGACCGGCGGCGTCAGGTCGGTGGGAGGTAGCCGACCCGGAGCGCTTCGGCGATGAGCCGCTCACGCGCGATCACCTCGGCGCGGGGGAGCCGCGGATCCGCGTCGATCGCGCGGAAGGCCTGCGGATGCCGCAATCGGGCGGCGAGCACCTCGTCGTCGGTCACCGCGGCGAGGTTCGCCGGATCGGCCGCAGTGCGCGCCGGAGGCGCCTCGGCCGCGAGACGCCGGCGGTAGTCCGCGACGGGCATCTCGATGTAGCTCATGGGTAGGGCCCCGACGTTACCCGGGCTTTCCAGGGCAGAGCCGGTCCCCACTCCGGGGACTTGCAGCGCTGGAAGTCCCGACACAGCGGGCTGCGCGATCCCTGCGCGATCCGGGCCATCGCGCAGCGCCGTCGAACCGCGCACCTACCCTCGAGGCCATGACCGGTGCGCCCTGGAACGGGCTGTTCTACCTCGCGACGCTCGAGTTCCTGCTCGCCGTCGGTGGCGCCGCCGTGGCCGCGAGCACCGACGACATGATCTGGCGACCGGTCGGCTTCGTCGTCCTCGCGGTCGGCTTCGTGCTGCTGATGCGCACGATCCGGCGCGTGCTCAACCCCGAGCGCTGAGCGCTCGGTCCCGCGGCCGCCCGAGCAGCAGGCTCGCGGCGAGCACGAGCCCGAAGGTGCCGGCGGTGGTGGCGACCGAGCGCAGCGGATGCGTCGTGCGCTCGCGGAACCCCGGCCCGTTCAGCAGGTGCTCCAGGCTCGAGGACTCCGCGGATTCGAGGCCGTCGAAGGCGGCGCGGAGCCACCCGGCCTCGTCGGTCATCTGAGGCATGCCCGAACGGTAGGGCCGTCCGCTGATGGTCAGCCGAGGCCTTCGCGGCCCCGCGCCCGATACCGTGAGCCGTGACCACCGTCGCGGCGCTCGCGCCGACCCTGCTGGGCGTCGCCGTGCTGACGCTCGTCACGATCGGGGTGCTCACCTGGACGCGGTCGCCGGAGCGGTTCGGCCCCGCCCTCGCGATCCTGCGGGGTGCGGCGCAGCTCGCGGTGATCAGCGTCGTGCTCGCCGGCGTGATCACGAGCCCGCTCTGGGTCGCGGCCGCCCTCCTCGTGATGTTCGGCGTCGCGACGGTCACCGCGGCCCGCCGGCTCGGCTGGAGCCGCGAGCGGCTGCTGCTCACCGCGGGCGCCATGGCGGCCGGCGTCGTGGTGGCGCTCGTCATCGTCTTCACCACCGGCGCGATCGCGTTCACGGCGCGCTACGCGCTCGCCATCGGCGGCATCGTGATCGGCAACTCCATGTCCATCGCGACGCTCGCCGGGCGACGCTTCCTCGAATCCGTCGACGAGCAGTGGGAGCAGGTGGAGGGGTGGCTCGCCCTCGGCGCGACACCGCGCGAGTCGACCCGGGAGCTCACCCGCCGCGCCGTGCACAGCGCCCTCATCCCGTCCACGGATCAGACGAAGACGACGGGGCTCGTCACGCTGCCCGGCGCCTTCGTCGGGGCGATCTTCGGCGGGGTGTCGCCGCTCGAGGCGGGCCGGTTCCAGATCGTGGTGCTCGCCTCGATCATGGGCGCGGGCGCGATCACCGCGGCGGTCGTGGTCGGGGTGCTGGCCCCGGTCCGCACCCGGCCGGTCGCTCCGCGCTGAGCCTCAGACCGCGGGTGCGACCTCGACGTCGCGGTGGCGCACCGAGAGCACCCCGACGAGCACCACGAAGATCCCGAACGCCACGAGACTGACGAGTCCGGGGCCGAGGTCGAGGCCGCCGCGGGCCGGGGTGACGGCGAGCCAGTCGGCGAACGAGGCGCCCAGCGGGCGGGTCACGATGTACGCGAACCAGAAGGCGAGCACGGCGTTCAGGCCGAGGTAGCGGTGCGCGAGCGCCGGCAGCGCGATGATCGCCGCGAACAGCACACCGGATGCGAGGTAGCCGAGCCCGAGCGTGGTGGCCGTCCAGTCCCCGGCGGCGGTGCCGAGGGCGAAGGTGGTGAGCACGGTCGCCCAGTAGAAGCACTCGCGGCGGGTGGTCGTGATCGCGTGCACCGACAGGGTGTGCTCCGTGCGGTACCAGAGCACGAAGATCGCCGCGAGCACGACCGCGAAGCCGATCGTCGAGGCGATGTAGGGCACGCCGAGCCCCACGTGCAGCACGTCCGCCGCCATCGTGCCGAAGACGCTCACCGCGAGCGCGGTGGTCCAGTAGACGCCGGCGACGTACCGCTTCAGGCGGAACTGCAGCACCAGCATCACCACGAGGGCGACGAACGCGACGGCCACCGCGATCTCCGGGGCGTAGGACTGCTTCACGAAGAAGTCCGAGGTCGTCTCGCCCATCCCCGTCGTCAGCACCTTGACGACCCAGAACATGGCGGTCACGCGGGGCACGCGGTTCAGGGCGGGGCGGAGGCGGACGGCGTCCTGGGCGAGGGTGCGCATGGGGAGCCAGCCTGCCAAACCCCCACTCATCCGGCGCTGATCCGACACGCGGGCTGCGGATCCGCCCCCACCTCACCCGATCCTCAGTCGCCTGCCGCCAACCTGGACCCGTGCTGAATCCCGGACCGTTCCTGGAGTCGCTCGGACCATGGGCGCTGATCGCCATCGCGGTGATCGTATTCGTCGAGTCCGGGCTGCTCTTCCCCTTCCTGCCGGGCGACTCGCTGCTCGTCTCCGGCGGCCTGCTGCACCAGCAGCTCGGGCTCACGGTGGCGGAGATCGCGGTGGTCGGATTCGTCGCCGCGGTGCTCGGGACGGCGGTCGGCTACCTGCTCGGCTCCCGGTTCGGGGTGCGGCTGTTCAAGGACGACGCCCGCATCTTCACGACCGCCCGGTTGCGGGACACCGAGGACTTCTTCGCCAGGTACGGCGGCAGGGCCGTGGTGCTCGCCCGGTTCATCCCGCTGCTGCGCACCTGGGTGCCGCTCGCCGCGGGCGCCGCCCGCTACCCGTTCGGCCGGTTCCTCATCTGGAACGTGTTCGGCGCGCTGCTCTGGGCCGTCGGCGTGACCGTGCTCGGCTCCTTGCTCGGCGGGGTGCCGTTCGTCGCGAACAACCTCGAGGTGATCCTCGCGGTCGTCGTGATCGTCTCCGTGCTGCCGCTCGGGATCGACCACCTCCGCAAGCGGGCCAAGCGCAAGAAGGAGGCGGAGCGTGTCGTCCCGGAGTGAGGCGACCGGCACCAGGCGGCTGCTCGTCCAGCTCGCCCGGTTCGCCGTGGTCGGCGGCCTCGGCTTCGTGCTCGACACCGCGGTGTTCGACCTGCTGCGGCTCACCGTCCTCGCGCCCGAGCGGCTGCACGACGGGCCCATCATCGCGAAGGTGCTCTCGACGACCGTCGCGATCCTCGCGAACTGGGTCGGCAACCGGTTCTGGACCTTCGCCGGCAGCCGCCGCGGCGGCACCGGCAGCGAGCTGCTCGAGTTCCTCATCGCGAGCCTGATCGGG
>JBQCCU010000301.1:0-7894 GCA_051961935.1 Amnibacterium sp.
TGGATGCGAACGTGCGCCGGCTCGCCGCCGAGGGTGCGTGGACGATCCGCGGCGCATCCGCCACCGCGGATCCGGCGGTGCTCCGGTTCGAGCTGCCGGTCGGCGACGCCACCTGCGCGCTCTCCGCGGACGAGGCGGCGGCCCTCATCGCCGGGCTCCTCCGCCCCGCCTGATCCCGGGTCAGAGCTCCGCGCGGCGCCGCTCGAGGAACGCGCGCTCGGCCGCGTTCGGCGCCCGGGCGAGCGCGAGGTCGTAGGCGGCCAGCGCCTCCTCCCGGCGGCCCGCGCGGCGGAGCAGGTCGGCCCTGGCCGCCGCCAGCTGGTGGCCCGCGGCGACGCGCTTGTCCCCGTCGAGGGCCACGAGCAGCGCGAGCCCGGCCTCGGGGCCGGCCGCGCGCCCGACGGCCACCGCGCGGGCGAGCTCGACGAACGGCGACGGGGTGAGGGCGGCGAGCCGGGCGTACAGCGCCGCGATGCGGGTGCGGTCCACGACGTCGTCGTGGGGTGCGAGATCGTGCTCGAGCGCGATGCGCGCCTGCAGCGCGTACGGCCCGTCCGTCGCCGGATCGAGGCGGCCGACGAGGGCCGCGCCCTCCGCGATCCGGCCCGCGTCCCACCGGCTGCGGTCCTGCTCGTCGAGCGGGACCGGGACCCCGTCCGGCCCGGTCCGGGCGGGACGCCTGGCGTCGTGCAGCAGCTCGAGCGCCAGCAGGGCCCGCACCTCGGGCTCGCCGGGCATCAGCCGCGCCACGAGCCGGGTCAGGCGGATCGCCTCCTCCGTGAGCGGCTCGCGCACCACCCGGTCGCCCTCATGCGGCGCGTACCCCTCCGTGAACAGCAGGTAGAGCACCGCGAGCACCCCCGGCAGCCGCTCCGGCAGCGCCTCGGCGTCCGGGACGCGGTACGGGATGCCGGCGTGCTCGATCTTCGCCCGTGCGCGCACGAGCCGCTTCGCCATCGCCGCCTCGCTCGCCCCGAACGCGCGGCCGATCTCGGCGACCGTGAGTCCGCAGAGGGTGCGGAGCGTGAGCGCGACGCGCGCCTCGAGCGCGAGCGCGGGGTGGCAGCAGGTGAAGATGAGGCGCAGCCGGTCGTCCTCGACCGGGCCGACCGGGTCCGGGTCGTGCTGCATCGCGAGCACCTCCTCGAGCTTGCGGGCCTCCACCGCGGAGCGGCGGAGACGGTCGAGCGCCCGGTTGCGGGCGGTGGTGGTGAGCCAGGCGCCCGGCGAGGCGGGCACGCCGTCGACGGGCCAGCGGCGGGCGGCGGCGGCGAAGGCCTCCTGCGCGCAGTCCTCCGCGAGGGCCCAGTCGCCGGTGCGGCGGATGAGGCCAGCCACGAGCACGCCCCACTCCGTGCGGAACGCGGCGCGGAGCGCGTCGTCCGCCGCGCGCTTCAGGTCGTCCACAGGGGCCGGATCTCGATGGCGCCGACCACGAGCGTCGGATGCGGCCGGGCGAGCGCGATCGCCTCGTCGAGGTCGACGACCGCCACGAGGTCGTAGCCGGCCACCTCCTCGGCGAGCTCCGCGTAGGGGCCGTGGGCGATCAGCGCGTCGCCGTCGCGCAGGCGGACGGTCGCGGCCGTCGTGGCGCCGGCGGGGCGCAGCCGTTCGCCCTCGAGCACCGCCCGCCTCGTGTGCTCGCTCGTGAACCAGTCGCTCGGCGGCTCGTCGGCGGTGCGCGCCAGCGCGGTGCGGTCGGTGGGGTTCGTGTGCAGGAACAGGTAGCGGCGGGTGCCGGGCGCCGGGGTCGGCGCCGGCTCGTCGTCGGCGGCGGAGTCCGCCCGGATCTCCCGCACCTCCACGGTGCCGGCGGCGGCGGCCGGATGACGCGCCGCGACCGCGATCGCCGCGTCGAGGTCGGCCGCCTCGATCCGCTCGAAGCCGGTGATCGGCTCGGGCAGCTCGGCGAACGGGCCGTCCGTGATCGTGAGGCCGCCGTCCACGCGGCGCAGGGTGGTGGCGTCCGAGGGATCGTGCAGCCGGATCGCGACGCCGGCAGCGGGCGAGGCGCCGTGGACGAGCAGGACGAAGTGCATGGTCATATCTCACCGACGAACGGGCGCCGCCGGCGAGGACATCAGCGGAATCGGCCGATCAGGGCCGCCAGCGGGCCGGGGCGCCTGCGGCTCTCGAGCTCGGTGAAGCGCTGGAGGAGGTCGGGCTTGGCCTCCTCCGTCGGGCGCCACACGTCGGGCCGGTCGAGCAGGGCGACCACGGCGGCGGTCGTCTCCGCGTCGAGCACCCGCGGCTTCTCGAGGAGCCGGGACCGCAGCGTCTCGGCCGGCACGACCGCGACCCCGCGGGGCCGCTCCTTCACGACGAGCCGGGTGGGGGCGGCGACGGCGACGACGGGTGCGACGGGCACCGCGCCGAGTCCGTGGGCGACGAGCAGCCGCCCGAGGCGGTCGCCGTCGGCCTCGGCGCCTCGCACGGTCGGCAGCCGCTGCCCGGCGACGGTCACGACCCGGCCGGCGACGATCATCCGTGCGCCGGGGTGGTAGGCGGCCGTCACTGGCAGCACGCCCGCCGGCCCGACGAGGACGTGGTCGATGGTGCGGTCCTCGCCCGCGACCGGCATCGAGTGGAATACGGCCCACCCGGCCGGCATTTGCGCGAGGAGCCCGGCGACGAGCCGCTGGCCCTGCGCGGCCCGGTACCAGGCGGCGTCCGCGTCGGGGTGCTCGAGCACGTGCTCGATCAGCGCCTGGGCGGGGACGCGGTCCCGCATGCGGATCGTCGTCGTGGTCGTGCTCGCCGTCATGGGTCCGCAGTCGACCACGAGGGCCTCCCGCGCGGCACTCCCAGAACGGGCGCCCCGCGAACGGTGGCGACCCGTTCGCGGGTCAGAACCAGATCCCGCTCCAGGGGGTCGTGGGCGCGAGGACGAGCCGGTCGAGGGCGGCGGCGGCGCCCGGCTCGCGCTCGGCCACCCGCCCGGCCTGCGCGAGCACCGCGGCGCGCACCCCGCCGAGCAGCAGGGAGCCGAGCACGGACGCGTCGAGCGCGACCTCGGGGACGCCGTCCTCCCGCTCCCCCGCGGCGGTCACCGTCGCACGCCCGTCGGTGCCCACGTCGAGCAGGTGGCGGCCGTCGGCGAACCCCGCGGGGTCCGTGACCGCGAGCACCGCGCGGCCCGGGCCCGCGTACGTCCGCGCCGACAGCGCCGCCACGGGGTCGAGCACCCGCACCCAGAGGTGGTCGCCGACCGCCGTCGTGCGGACGGCGCGCTGGTCGTCGATCATCCAGACGAGCGGCTCGTCGACCGAGCGGAGCGGCGCCACGACCTCCCCGATGAGGTCGTGCTCGAGCGCGAGGCGCCAGAGGGCGGCGGAGGCGTCGTCGGTGGCAGCGGCGAGGTGGTGCACCGTGAGCACGCTCGGCGCCGCCGTCTCGGACTCCCGCGTCGAGAAGGCGAGGAAGCCCTGGGGCGTGCCGTCGGCGTCGTCGTAGCGGGCGAAGCGGCGGGCGCGGAGCGCGGCGTCGTCGGAGGGGCGGCCGAGCAACCGGGTGAGCAGGAGGCCCTCGAGACCGACGCCGCCGGGCGCGCGGTGGCGGGACCGCTCGTACACGTCCGCGGCGACGGCGAGGAGCGCGTCACGGCCGACGAGGTGCACGCGTCCTGGCGGGGTCCGCCCGATCCAGCGGGCGCGGCGGGTGTCGATCGTGAGCTCCGCGATCCGGGTGGCCGGCCCGAAGCCGTACCGCCCGTAGATCGTCGCCTCGGAGACGTCGAGCATCGCGACCGGGAACCCGGCCGACGCCGCGGTCCGCAGCTCCGCCTCCAGCATCGCCCGCGCGATCCCGCGCCGCCGGTGCGTGGCCGCGACCGTGACGGCGCTGATCGCCCAGGCCGGCACGTCGCCGCCCGGCAGGGACACCGGCGCCGGCCACGCGTCGATGGTGGCGACGGGCGTCCCGGGCTCCGCGGCGGAGTCGTCGTACACCCCGACGACCCGCTTGCCGGCGAGGTCGGGGAGAACCTCGGCGTGCTCCTGCTCGGTGTTCGCCGGGTCGAGGAACCCGCGGGAGACGGCCGTGCGCCAGACGCGCAGCCGGGCGGTGTCGGCGCCGTCGAGCACCTCCATCCGGAGTCCCCGCTCGGCGAGACGGTGGGCGGCGGCGGTGTCGACGGGCAGGCGCGGGGCGTCCATGCCCCCACGCTAGGGGCACCGCCCGGGCCGTTCCGGACGTACCGTGGAGCCATGGCGCTCTCCGAGACGCCGCGCGTGCGACGAGGCACCGCGGCCGCAGGCGCGGACGCGATCCGTCCGGCCGGAATCCACCGCTCCGCCCTCGACCTGTTCTCGATCGGGATCGGGCCGTCGAGCTCGCACACCGTCGGCCCCATGCGGGCGGCGAACGAGTTCGCCGGGCGCGTCGCGCCGCTGCCCGGAGTGCGGCGGATCCGCGTCCGGCTGCTGGGGTCGCTCGGCGCGACCGGCATCGGGCACGGCACGCCCGACGCGGTCGTCGCCGGTCTCGGCGGGCGCGCTCCGGAGACCTGCGACCCCGCCGACGTGCGCGGGTCCTGGCAGGCGCTCGGCACCGACGGGCGCATCCGCCTCGGCGACCGCACGATCGCCATGGCGATGAGCGACATCGAGCTCGCGCCCCTCACGCGCCTGCCCCGGCACCCGAACGCGATGCGCTGCACGGCCCTCGGGGCGGACGACGCGGTGCTCGCCGAGGAGACGTACTACTCGGTCGGCGGCGGGTTCATCGAGCGCGAGGGCGGCACCCCCGTCGGCACACCGGCCGTCGCCTTCCCGTTCCCGTACACGAGCGGGCAGGAGCTGCTCGCGTTCTGCGCGGCCGCGGGCGCGGACATCGCGCGGATCGCGCTCGCCAACGAGTGCGCGCTGCGGCCGGAGGCCGCGGTGCTCGCGGGGCTCGACGCGATCTGGGCGGCGATGGCCGGCTGCATCCGGGCGGGCCTCACCACCGAGGGCGTGCTGCCAGGGGGGCTGCACGTGCCGCGCCGCGCGCCGGCGGTGGCCGCCCAGCTCGACCCGCCCGGTCCCGACTGCCGGCACGCCGCCGACTGGCTCGACACCTACGCCCTCGCGGTGAACGAGGAGAACGCGGCGGGCGGCCGCGTCGTCACCGCACCGACGAACGGGGCGGCGGGCATCATCCCCGCCGTGCTCCAGTACGCGCTCGACCGCCTGCCGACCTCGGCGCACCGCGCGGCGGTGCACACGTTCCTGCTCACGGCCACGGCCATCGGCTCCCTGTACGCGGCGAACGCGTCCATCAGCGGAGCCGAGTCCGGCTGCCAGGGCGAGGTCGGCTCGGCGTCCTCGATGGCCGCCGGCGGCCTCTGCGCGGTGCTCGGCGGCACCCCCGCGCAGGTGGAGAACGCCGCCGAGATCGCGATGGAGCACAACCTCGGCCTCACCTGCGACCCGGTCGGCGGCCTCGTGCAGATCCCCTGCATCGAACGCAACGCCGTCGGCGCCTCGAAGGCGGTGACCGCGGCGCGGATGGCGCTGCACGGCAACGGCAGCCACCTCGTGTCGCTCGACACGGTGATCGAGACGATGCGGCAGACCGGCGTCGACATGAGCGCCAAGTACAAGGAGACCGCGACGGGCGGCCTCGCGGTGAACGTCGTGGAGTGCTGACTCGCACCCAGAACGGGGGCGATCCTGCCCGAAACCCGCCTCCACGCTGGCAGCGGGGCGAAGCGGATCCCTACTCTGCCGCCCATGACGCTGTTCGACCAGGTGCTGAACCTCCCGCTTCGGGTCGCGATCGCGCTGCTCTCCGGACGCTTCCTGCGCTCGGAGGCCCGGCCGGAGCAGCTCATCGATCTCGCCTACGGCACCGAGTCCCTGCGGGTGCTGGTCGTGGGCGCCGGGCTCGCCGCCGGCTACGGCGCGCGGACCCAGTCGCGGGCCCTGCCAGGGCAGCTCGCCATGGCGCTCTCCTCCCGCTCCGGCCGCGGTGTGACGGTGCAGACCAAGGCGCAGCCCTTCCTGCCGCTCGCCGACACGATCCAGCTGCTCGAGCCGGAGGGCGGCCGCCGCTACGACCTCGTCGTGTTCGCGCCCGCGTTCACCGAGATGACCCGCGCGACGCGCGCCTCGTGGCGCAAGGAGCTGTTCGAGCTCGTCCTGTTCCTCAACCGGACGGTGCCGGACGGTGCCCGCATCGTGCTCACCGGGCTGCCGAGCCCGCGCAAGCGGGGCCTGCTCGAGTGGATCGGCCGGCGCGGCGTGGCGGCCGCGAACGCGGTGATGGCCGACGTGGCGTTCACGGTGCCGAGCGCGACGTTCGTCCCGACCCCGCCGTTCTCGACCCTGAAGCCGTCCGGCGGCAGCTTCGACGAGCGCTACTACGTGCGCTGCGCGGAGTCCATCGTGGAGGCCGTGCTGCCCCAGCTCGTGCTGGGCTGAGCCCATGACCGTCACCGCCGTGCAGCTGTTCTCCATCCCGGTCACGGATCAGGACCGCGCCCGGGACTTCTACGTCGACGTGCTCGGCTTCGAGCTCGTGAACGACCAGCGGATGGGACCCGACATGCGGTGGGTGCAGGTGCGCCCCCGCGGGGCGGCGACCTCGATCACGCTCGTGACCTGGTTCGACTCCCTGCCGGCCGGCTCGCTGAAGGGCACGGTGCTCGAGACCGACGACCTCGACGGTGACGCCGCGCGCCTCGCCGCGCTCGGTGTCGACCTCGGCGGCGGCGTCCAGGAGGCGCCCTGGGGCCGGTGGGTCGAGCTCACGGATCCGGACGGCAACGGCATCGTCCTCCAGGCCACCGCCCCCATCCCCTGAGCCCCTGCGCGGGGGCCGCGGCTAGCCTCCGCCGGTGCGCATCCCCTCCCCGCTCGCCGCCGCGGCCGTCCAGATCGCCGCGCTGCCGCTCGCGGCCTGCTCGACGACTTCGCCCGCACCAGCACGGGCGACCGGCGCGACGATGTGGACGGCCGATCTCGGCGGTGCCGTCGTCGGCCACCCGGTCGTCGACGACGACCGGATCATCGCCGCCACCGAGCGCGACCGCGTGGTCGCGCTCGACCCGGCCGACGGCTCCGTGCTCTGGTCGCGGACCGTGGGCGAGCCGCTCACGGGCACGGCGTCCGTCGTCGGCTGCGGAAACCTCGATCCGCTCGGGATCACGAGCGCCCCGGTAGTCGATCCGGCGACGGACACCGTCTACGTGGTCGCGGAGGTGCGGACGGGACCCTCCGCGATCGAGCACCGGCTCGTGGGCCTCGACATCCGGACGGGCCGCGTGGTGCGCGAGCTGCGGGCCGACCCACCGCTGCCCGACGGCGAGTCCGCCCTGCAGTTGCTGCAGCGCCCGGCCCTCGTGCTCGCGAACGGCCGCGTCTACGCGGCGTACGGCGGCAACAGCGGCGACTGCGGGCGCTACCACGGCTGGGTCGTCGGCCTCGACGTGCGCGGTGATGCTCCCCCGGTGTCGTTCGAGGTCGCCGCCGACGGCGAGGGCGGGGCGATCTGGATGAGCGGGGGCGCCCCGGCCGTCGACGCGAGCGGGAACCTGTACGTCACCACCGGGAACGCCGATCCGGTGCCGCCACAGGGTGGACCGGATCCGAAGCGCTTCACCGAGAGCGTCGTGAAGCTCTCCCCGGCACTCGTCCCCCTGGCGTCGTTCAAGGACCGGATCGCGGGCGGCGACGAGGACCTCTCCACCGGTCCGCCCGTGCTCCTGCCGGACGGACGCGTGTTCGCCGTCGGCAAGACGGACGTCGCCTCCCTCCTCGACCGCGCCGACCTGCACCGCGTGGCCTCCATCGAGCACGTCTGCGGCAGCGACCCCGACGGGACCCCGGCGTACGACGGGGCGGCGCATCGGATGCTCGTGCCCTGTCGCGGCGGCGGCATCCAGGTCGTCGACCTCGCCGCGATGCGCCTCGGG
>JBQCCU010000302.1:0-2454 GCA_051961935.1 Amnibacterium sp.
TGGGGGGTTGGCGGTGGGCTACCCCTAATAATGTGGCAACAGCCGAGGGGATGCGCGGGGCCGGCGTCGTCGGGGCCGCCGAGCGGAGGGGAGGGGAGCGGACCGGGTCAGCGGCGCAGCCGTGCCTTCGCACGGCGGAGCAGCTTCCCGCCCCGCCAGAGCAGCCGGTCGAGCATCCGAGGCGCCTTCGCGATGCCGACCGCGCCGCGGTCGGAGAGGTCCCAGTACTTCGAGCGCTTCACGGTGCTCGCGTCGGGCTTGTAGTACGGCCGCACGAGCGAGAGGTGCGGCCGCTCCCACGCGGTGTCGTAGCGGACCGGTCGGGCGGGCGTCCCCGCCGCGATGCAGTTGTTCGGGATCCGACCGGTGACCAGGCTCCCGTAGCCGATCACGGTGCCGGCGCCGATCTGCGCGCCCCCGAGCAGGACGGCCAGGCGCCCCAGCCACACGTGGTCGCCCACGCTGATCGACTTCGACACGTTGACGCGCTTGCCCGTCCTGACGTCGAAGATCGGGTGGCCGTCGTCGGCGCGGATGTCGTTCCCGCTCGAGAACATGACGTCGTCCCCGATGGTGACCGACGTGCCTTCGGTGGCCGAGATGGAGACGACGCCGGTCGTCGACACGTCGGAGCCGATCCGGATGGTCGAGTCCTGCCCGATCCGCATCGTCGACGCGAACGGGGGGACGCCGCGGCTCGAGCCGAGCGTGAGCGTGCCGTTGTCGCAGTCGAACTGCACCTGGAGGCGGCTCAGGCGCAGCGGATGGGCGACCTCGACGCGGTTGTTGGACCCGGTGAAGGTGATCGTGACGCCGTGCTCGACGACCTCGCCCTCGAAGACGATGACGTTCCCCCGCTCGTCCTCGTACGGGGCCAGACGGGTGATCGCTGCGCTCATCGGCAGACAGGGTAATGGCAGGCCCTATGACGAGGTCGGCCGCCCGCGGCCCGACCGCAGCGGCCTCCTCCCCGCGCGGGTGCCGCCAGGTTCTGCGGGTATGGGGGCCCCGAACCCGCAGAACGTGGCAACAGCCGAGGGGCTTCACCGTCCTCCAAGGCGCCAGGAGGACAGTCCAGCAGAGGCGGCAGATCGCCGTCAGGGAGGAACACATGATCGCCACCTCGGATATCGAGCGGATCATCGGCGCCGAGGTCGTGGACCCCGACAACGACCGCATCGGGAAGGTCAGCCAGGTCTACGTCGACGCCGACACGGACCAGCCGACCTGGGCGAGCGTCCGCACCGGCCTCTTCGGGCTGTCGGAGAGCCTCGTCCCGCTCGACAACGCCTCGTGGGATGACGAGACCCTGCACGTGGGCGTGCAGAAGGCGCGGGTGAAGGACGCCCCGCGCGTCGACCCGGAGGCCGAGATCTCGCCGGACGAGCAGGAGCGGCTCTACCGGTACTACGGCCTCGCGGACGGCGCCGTGCCGACCGGCGCCGAGGGCGCGGACGCCGACGAGACCGTCACCGTGAGCGACACCGGATACGGCGCGGGGCCCGGTGTGGCCGGTGCCGCCGCTGGGATGGCCGGGGCCGGCCTGCAGGACGCGACCGGCCGCCCCGCCCCGGAGCGGCTGGGCGGCACGGCCGGCGGCGCGGGCAGCCCGTCCGAGTACGGCGACGGCCCCGCAGGGCCCCGCTACGACCGCGGGCAGAGCGCGGAGGCGGATGCGCCGCGCGCGGTCGAGACCGACGCGGGCTATGGCGAGGTCGCGGACGAGCCCGCCGGCCCCGACGTCCGCGGCTCCGGGCGCACGGCCGGCGACGGGCGGGGGAGCGGCGACTTCGCCTCCACCGGCACGGCGCTCGCCGAGGAGAACCCGGTCGCCGAGGAGGCGGCCGTCGGCACCGGCAGCGGCTACGGCACGAGCGACGTGGAGGACATCTCCGGGCGCTTCCTCGAGGGGGACACGGGGGCGGAGATGCGCGAGGCGGGCGCGACGCCGACCCGCGCGGACGCGGAGGAGATCGATCAGCAGGAGCCGCTCGGCGGTGAGGGCCTGCCGGGCATGGCGGGCGGCATCGCGGACGCCGGTACGGACCTGAGCCCGGGCACGCCGGGAGCCGTCCAGGGCGGGATGCGCCTGCGCCGCTACGTCGTCCGGCAGGAGACCGTGATGGTGCCGGTGGACGAGGCTGGCGAGCCCCTGCTCGAGCCGCGCGGCACGGCCGAGGGCGACTCGAGCGTCGGCATGCGCATGGACGACCAGGACCCGACGGACCCCGGTCGCCGCTGAGGGTCGCGGGGGACGGCGCCGGAGCTGCACCGGCGCCGTCCTCCGTCTGGCGGACCCCGTTTGTACCCCGGCGTTCGGCGGCACGTCCCCCGATCGTGGGCTGCCGTCGTTTAGCCCCCACAACCACCAAAAAAGGGAGGCGCGAAACCCGCGCCGCCACGAAGTACTCCCTCATTATAAAATCGAACAAATCCATCTTAGTTGTCGCCATG